>CAMDAO010000063.1 GCA_945888595.1 Chryseobacterium gleum
AATAAGTTTTTTATATGAACTTTTTAGATGTACCTTTGCACTCAATTTTAAGTAAAAATATGACATTTAAGGAACTAGGGTTGAAGAGTGAGGTGCTGAAGTCGTTGACAGAAATGGGGTTTGAAGCACCTACTCCGATCCAACTTGAAGCCATTCCATATTTATTGGGGAATGATGGCGATTTAGTTGGTTTAGCCCAAACAGGAACAGGTAAAACCGCAGCGTTCGGTTTACCATTAGTAAACAAAGTGGATGAAAAAACCAGATATCCTCAAGGATTGGTTGTGTGTCCAACACGTGAATTGTGTTTGCAAATCACAAGGGATTTAGAAACGTATGCAAAACACCTCGATGTGAACGTGGTTGCAGTATACGGTGGAGCGGATATCCGCAGACAAATTACTCAAATTAATAAAGGAGTTTCTATTGTCGTTGCCACACCAGGTCGTTTGGTGGATTTGATTAAACGTAGATCACTTTCTTTGGAAGAAGTGAAGTATGTAGTGCTTGATGAAGCAGACGAAATGTTGAACATGGGGTTCAAAGAAGATATCGATTTGATATTGGAATCTACTCCGAATGAACGCAACGTTTGGCTATTCTCAGCTACAATGCCGAAAGAAGTAGAGCGTATCGCTAAAACATATATGAAGAATCCGTTGGAAGTTTCTATTGGTCATAAGAACCAAAGTAATGAAAACATTGAGCACATATACTACTCAGTAAAAGAAAGAGATCGTTATGCAGCGTTGAAGCGTGTGATTGATTTTAATCCAGATATTTATGGATTGATTTTCTGTCGTACACGTATAGAAACTGCAGCAGTTGCAGATAAATTAGGAAAAGAAGGATATAGTGCAGAACCTCTTCACGGAGATTTATCTCAAGTACAACGTGATAGAGTAATGGATCGTTTCCGTAAAAAAGATATTCAAATATTGGTTGCTACAGATGTTGCTGCTCGTGGATTAGATATCGATAATATTACCCATGTATTGAATTACAATTTACCAGACGATATTGAAAACTATACACATAGAAGTGGTAGAACGGCAAGAGCTGGAAAAAAAGGTCAATCGATTGTTTTAATTAACACGCGTGAGAACTTTAAAATTCGTACAATTGAAAAACAAATTAGAGTAACTTTTGAAGCAGGTGTTTTGCCAAAACCGGAAGATATTTGTGCGATTCAATTAACAAAATTGATTCAAGGTGTAATTGAAACGGAAGTTAAAGAAAAAGACATCGAAAAATTTATGCCTCAAATTATGGCTGAATTTGGAGAATTGTCAAAAGAAGAAATCGTTAAAAAATTCGTTTCTGCTGAATTTAATCGCTTCATCGATTACTATAGTAATGCGGGTGATTTAAATTCTTCTGGAAAAGATTCAAGAGATGATAGAAGAGACAGAGAAAGAAGTGATGATGATCGTCCGCGTCGCAGAGACAGAGGTGAAAGTGGAGCTGAATCGGGAAAACAGAGGTTCTTTGTTAGTGTTGGGCAACGTGATGGTTTAAACCCTGGTGGTTTGCTGCGATTAATTTGTGATAATACAGGATTGAAATCTGATAGCATTGGTAGAATCGATATTATGCCTGCATTTTCTTTCTTTGAAGCGGATCAAGGTGAAACAGATAATATTTTACGTAAAGTAAATGGTTCAGAATACGAAGGAATTACCGTAAATATTGAAATCACAAAAGATAAATCTGGTGGTGGAGATAGAGGTGGCAGAAGTCAAGGTTCTGGAGGTGGTCAGCGCAGCGAAGGTGGCTTTGGCGGTCAAAGACGTGAAGGAGGATTTGGAGGTCAGCGCCGTGAAGGTGGTTTCGGAGGAAGTCCTCGTCGTGAAGGAAGCTTCGGTGGAGGTCAACGTAGAGAAGAAGGAGAGAAAAGTTTTGGTGGACCTAGAAGTCGCGATAGTCACGGAAGCAGCAGCTTTGGCGGAGGTAGAGGTCGAGATGGTGGGAACTCTGGAGGAGCATCTCGTGATGGAGGTTTTAGAGGCGGAAGTGAGAGAAGTTCAAACAGTGATCGAAGTTCTGGAGGAAGTCGTGGTGGTTTTGGAAAGCCATTTAACAAAGGAAAAAGTAGTTTTTAAAAAATAGGGTAAATAGAAGGCTGAGTATTAATTCTCAACCTTGTGCTTACCCTAAATCTAAAATATAAAAAAATGGAAATTAGAAACATTGCAATTATTGCCCATGTCGATCATGGTAAAACAACGTTAGTTGATAGAATGATTGAGTCAGGAACTGACGCACAAAAACATGAAAAACCGAAAGGGGAATTATTCATGGATAATAACGATTTAGAGCGTGAAAGAGGAATCACGATCGTTTCTAAAAACGTTTCAGTTTTGTACAAAGGAACAAAAATAAATATTATTGACACTCCCGGTCACGCCGATTTTGGTGGGGAGGTTGAACGTGTATTGAATATGGCAGACGGTGTATGTTTGTTAGTAGATGCTTTTGAAGGACCTATGCCACAAACTCGTTTTGTATTAGGAAAAGCATTAGCTCTAGGGTTAAGACCGCTAGTAGTTATTAACAAAGTGGATAAAGAAAACTGTACTCCAGAAGAAGTTCACGAGAAAGTTTTTGACTTAATGTTCGAATTGGATGCAAATGACAGTCAATTAGATTTTGCTACGATTTATGGTTCAGCTAAAAATGGTTGGATGGCTGAAGATTGGAAACAACCAACTACTTCAATTGCTCCTCTATTAGATAGAATTTTAGAATATTTTCCACCAAAAGTAATTGAGGAAGGAAATACTCAGATGTTAATTACGTCTTTAGATTTCTCCACATTCGTTGGAAGAATTGCAATTGGTAGATTGCATAGAGGTGCGTTGAAAGAAGGTCAAAACATTATTTTAGGTAAAAGAGATGGTTCTCAGGAAAAACACAAAATCAAAGAGATGTTTGTTTTCGAGGGAATTGAAAAAATTAAAGTGACTGAAATTCAAGCAGGAGATATTTGTGCTTTAACAGGTATTGAAGGGTTTGAAATTGGTGATGTTATCTGTGATGCAGAAAATCCTGAACCATTAGACTCTATTACAATTGATGAGCCAACGATGAATATGTTGTTTTCTATCAATGATTCACCTTTCTTTGGTAAAGAAGGGAAAAAGGTAACTTCTCGTCACATTCAAGAACGTTTAGCGAAAGAATTAGAGAAAAACTTAGCAATGAGAGTTTCTGCGACAGATAAAGCTGATAAATGGTTAGTTGCTGGTCGTGGTGTATTGCATTTATCTGTATTGATAGAAACAATGCGTCGTGAAGGGTATGAGTTACAAGTTGGTCAACCTCAAGTTATCTTAAGAGAAATCGATGGTAAAAAATGTGAGCCAATTGAAGAATTAACAATTGATTTACCGGAAGAATTTAGTGGGACAGCGATAGAAGCAGTTTCAACAAGAAAAGGTGAGATGACAAATATGGAACCGAAAGGAACACGTATGACGATTCAATTCCAAATTCCTTCAAGAGGGATTATTGGTTTAAGAAACTACTTATTGACTCAAACAGCTGGTGAAGCAATTATGACACACCGTTATTTAGAATATCAGCCGTATAAAGGTGATATCGCAGGTCGTCAAAATGGTTCATTAATTTCTATGGAACAAGGAACTTCAATTCCTTTCTCCATCAATAATCTTCAAGAAAGAGGTAAATTCTTTGTTTCTCCAAATGAAAGTATTTATGAAGGGCAAGTAATTGGAGAAAATTCTCGTGCTGGTGACATGGTTGTAAATGTTACTAAAACGAAGAAAATGTCAAATATGCGTTCTTCTGGTGCTGATGATAAAGTGAAATTAATTCCACCTATCAAATTTAGTTTAGAAGAGTGTTTGGAATATATTCAAGGAGATGAATACGTGGAGGTAACTCCTGAAAATTTGCGTATTCGTAAAATTTACCTGAAAGAATCTGACAGAAAAAGATCAGGAAAATAATTTCCCTTTTTTAAAAATAATTGAAAGGCTGACATTTTTTGTCAGCCTTTTTTTGTTTACAATATTTTTAGTTTTTGAAAATAAATGAACTAATAAAAATAATTTAATATTAAGTTAATCAACCATGCTTTTTTTTAGATTAAACTTGTAATGCATTATAGTGAAGCGTTCATTATAATAATATGAGGTGAGCACCCTAGAAAAGTATTGGAACCTTCCATTTATACTTTGCAACCGCTTCGAGAAAAACAAATTTTTACAGGTATGAAAATTAAGTTATCTTGTTTGCGATTGAGTTTTGTATGTCTTCAATTTCTCTTCAGTAATCTATCAGTCTTTTCTCAAGTACCATTAGTAGGTTTTGAAATTGAAGGGATTTTAGTCGATGGATGTGATGGCGGAAATGAAGGTAAAAATGAAATGGTAACTTTCACAAATGGTCCAGTTGTTTTGGATATCAATAATATAAGAGTTGATGGAGGAGGGGCTTCAGGAGTCATTATCAATGGTCAATGGCCAAGTAATAATTTCTTAGGTTGGTGCACTACCCCTGCAGCAACTGCTAACATTGCTATTTTAGATGCTGCAATCACAACAAGTTGTGGTAAATTATTAGAGCCCCCTTTAGGAATAATTCCAGCGGGAGGCAAAGTATTAATTATTACAAGTACTGATTTTACCCCTGTTACAACTTATTTCGAGAATTTAACAGATACGTTATATGTAGTTCTTCAATGTGCAGGAAATACTGTTGGACATTTTGCGAACTACAATGCAACATCTTCGACTCGCACGCTTGTATTAACGAATACCGTAAGTGGATATGCTGATACAATTATTTATAATCGATCTTTGTTATTGAATAGCGGAGGAACTCCCGGTTCAGGTGACGGTGGAGCAGTTTCATATGCATGGGATGGAACTCCTTCTTATTTTAATAACGGTTGTCAAGCACCTTTTATACCAATTTCAGTAAGTATAGATCCGGTTTCAAATGCAGATTGTTTAACAAATATTTTTACATTTTCTGGTAATGTGATGTCAGGAAATTACAAAGGTGTCATTTGGGAATCAAATGGTTCAGGAATATTTTCTGCAGCCAATTCATTAACTACAAATTACACACCTGGAATAGGAGAATTAGGAACAGTAATGATTTCATTTAAAGCGATTGATTATTGTGATGATACGACAACAATTTCCCAAAACATAACCGTTTCGCCCATTGCCGTTGCTGATGCAGGCAATGATGTTTCAATTTGTTCAAGTGATTCAGACTTTTTAGGAACAACATCAACAGCTGGTTTTGATTACTCATGGAGTTCAACTGCTGGTTTAAATTCGAGTACAATTTCAAACCCAACTGTAACTCTTACTAATTTAACGACTGGTTCAATAACTTCAACTTATACACTTGTTACAACGGTTTTAGCAACAGGATGCACAGCAACAGATAATGTAGATGTGACTGTGACTCCGAATGAAGATGCTAGTTTCACCACCACTCCTTCATGCACAGGAGGAATATCATCAATCACAGGAACTGCAGGAGGAACGTTTATATTTACTAGTTCACCAACTGACGGAGCGAGTTTAAATGCATCAACTGGTGAAATTACAAGTGGAACTTCGGGAGCAACTTATGGTTTAACCTATACAACTTCAGGAACTTGTTCATCAACATCAAACGAAAGCATAACAGTAATAAATCAAGATATTGCTAGTTTCACAACCACTCCTTCATGCACAGGAGGAATATCAACAATCACAGGAACTGCAGGAGGGACTTTTACATTTACTATTTCACCAACTGACGGAGCAAGTTTAAATCCATCAACAGGTGAAGTTACAGGTGGAACTTCAGGAGCAACTTATGGTTTAACCTATACAACAAGTGGTGTTTGCTCTGATGTATCAAATGTTACATTAACTACAGTTAGTAGTTTAAATGCGTTGATAAATATCAGCAATGATTCAAGTTATTGTTCATTTGCTACAATTGAAGATATTTTCGCAATACCAGCGGCTGGAGGAACAATAACTTGGTATTCAGACCCTACGCTGCAATTAATAGTAGGAACGGGGAATGAATTAATAGTAAATAATACAATTGGAGCAACTGAATACTATGTAACAGAATCATTTAATGGTTGTGAAAGTGCTCCAAGTATAGTTACGATTACAATAAGTGAATGCGAAGTAGTTGTTCCAACAGCATTTACGCCAAATGGAGATAGTGTAAATGATAAATGGGAACTTGCAAATATTGATTTCCTATTTCCTGAAAATGTTGTAAAAATATATAATCGTTGGGGAAATTTATTGTTTGAATCTTCAAAAGGGAGCTATGAATCCAAATCTTGGAAAGGAGAATTTAACGGAGAACTTTTGCCAATTGCTTCTTATTTCTTTATTATCGAGTACAATAAAGAAGGTAAAGAGACTCTAACTGGTACTGTATCAATTATCAAATAATGCTAATTCAATAAAGCATCAAACAAATTGAGACTGCCAATAGAAGCTTCATTGAATTCTAGTTTAACATACATTCTTTAAAAGTTTTGATAAAATCTATGAAGCAACTTTGCACAAAACTTTTGTTTTAGAAAAAATAAAATACGCTACCTGACAGATAATTTTTCTTTGATTTTCAGTTGAATTTAAATTACGAGTATAAGCCGAATTAGAAAATGTTAATAGCTTGTTGAAAACATTAGGAATATATTTTTTTTCAAAGTTTTATTTTTATAACTTTAGACAACAAATAGCAAGGGTATGTTTGACGACGAAGAAGAAAATGATGATTACTTCGCTAGTAATCTCAATGAGGATCTAGAACGATTTGAATCCTTCTTAAAAGGAGAGGAGTTAGGTTTTTTGGATAGTGATAGATTGGAGGCAATTATTGATCATTATTTAATTACTAGTCAATATAGTAAAGCGAAAATTTGCGCTGAGCATGCTGTTTCTCAATTCTCTTTTAATGCAGTGTTATCGCTTCGGTTAGCTCAATCTATGTCTGCAATGGGACAGTTAAAAGAAGCTTTAGGTATTATTTCTCAAATTGAAAAGATTGAAATAGCAACTTGTGAAGTGTTATTAACGAAAGCATCTATTTTTAGTCAGTTAAGAGATTCCAAGAGCGCTATTAAATATTTCAAAGAGTCATTATTACTTTCGGAACCAGAAGATCGAGATGAAATCTACCTTGATTTGGCAATGGAGTATGAAAATTCGAATGATTATAAAGGTGCTTTAAAAGTTCTTCAAGAAGCAATAAAGTATAATCCAAAAAATGAAGGTGCGATTTATGAAATTGCTTTTTGCTATGACCAATTAGGGGATTATGAAAAAGCTATAAAATGCTATTCAGATTTTATTGATGAAAATCCGTATTCTTTTACTGCTTGGTACAATTTAGGCAATGCTTATTCTAAATCAGAAGATTTTGAAAAAGCAATTTGGGCTTATGATTATTGTGTATTGATAAATGAAGATTTTGGACCTGTTTATTTCAATCTAGGAAATGCATATTTGTCACTTGATAAATATCAACTGTCAATAGACAGTTTTAATAAATGCATGGAATTGGACGGAGAAGATCCTGTGGCTCTATGCTATATTGGTGAGGCACATGAGCAGTTGGGGGAATTGAAATTAGCCAAAGAATTTTATAAACAAAGTTTAGAATTAGCTCCTTTACTCCCTGACGCCTGGCTTGGGTTAGGAATCATTGAAGATTTGGAAGGTAGAACGAGGGCGGGAATAGTTCTAATAAATCGAGCAGCAGAATTAGATCCTGAAAACGCAGGTATTTTTTCCGTACTAGCTGGTGCCCATGAAAAATTGGAAGAATTTGATCTTGCAAAAGAATATTATTTGATGGCGCTTGAATTAGATGCAACAGATGAAGAGTGCCTTACAAGTTTTGTTGATTTATTAATTCGATTTTCTTTGAAGGATGCTTTGGAATTTATTTCAAATTTTACTGAAAAATATTCAGCGAATGAAATAGCTCCTATTCTGAAGGTAAATATCTTATGGAAACTGGGAAGAAAAGAAGAGTCTTTTATCTTGTTGTCTCAGTGTGCGTCTGATAATATCGAAAATGCAAGAGAGATTTTTGAACTATATCCCGAATTCAAGAAAGTGAAAAAGTTTGTTGAGTTAACAGCAAAATAGATGATGATAAGTAACTATAGTTTAAATTAAAAATAGATCCTTGTCAATTTTAGACGTTGAAATTTATTACATTTGCTGACAAGTATATTAGTATAATGAATTTTGAATTACCATATATTCCTGAAAGGGCGACTAAGCCTCGTCAGAAAGGGTTAACAATGATGATGGACAAAGGTCTTAGTTTACGTGAAACGGAAGATTTTATTTCTGCATCTGGACATATAACTGATGTTGCAAAATTTGGTTTTGGAACAGCCTATGTTACGAATGATTTGCAAAAAAAAATAGACCTTTACAAGGAAGCTGGCATAAAGCCGTATTTCGGAGGAACTTTATTTGAAGCATTTTATGCAAGAGGGAAAATCGACGATTATTTGCGTTTACTAGATAGATATAAATTAGAATTAGCAGAAATTTCGGATGGCTCTATTATTATGAATCATGCTGATAAATGTGAGTTAATTCAACGTTTTTCGAAGGAAAGAACGATAATGTCAGAAGTAGGTTCAAAAGATTCTGGAATAATCGTTTCTCCTAGTAAATGGGTTAAAATGATGAGCACGGAGTTGGAAGCTGGTTCATGGAAAGTGATTGCGGAAGGACGTGAGGCAGGAAATGTTGGTGTTTTTAGACCAAATGGTACGGCTCATACGTATTTGATAAATAAAATAATATCAAAAGTAAATCCTAATGATATACTTTGGGAGGCTCCACAAAAAAATCAGCAAGTGTGGTTTATTAAATTATTTGGAGCCAATGTTAATTTAGGAAATATTGGTCCAAATGAAATGATTCCATTAGAATGCCTGCGCCTTGGTTTGAGGGGGGATACATTCTTTGATTTTATGCCTTCAGATTTTTCAGATCGTTTGAAACAAGTGAACGATGAAAGTTTAGAAGAAGAGGAATAAGCTTAATTTTTCAGTGTACAAAAAAATAAAGGAAATTATAGGTCACGGAGGTGCAATTTATACCAGCGCCCTTGATTCTCAATTCATCTATTCTGGCAGTGCAGATAAGTATGTTGCTCGCTGGTTGCAAAACGAAGGGACGCAAGATAACTTTTCTATAAAAATGGATCACTCTGTTTATAAGCTCGAATTATTAAATTTAAATAAACATTTAATAGTTGGTTTATCGAATGGATCACTTCATATTTTCGATTTGGAGTTGAGAAAAGAACTCAAACATTTTATCCAACATGTAAAACCTATTTTTTCAATTACAAGTAACCTCCATATGTCTCAATTTTATGCAGGTGACGCAGATGGTAACTTTTCAGTTTGGGATTCAAATACCTTTGAATTAATGATTTATTTACCCCTTGATTGTGGGAAAATTCGAAATATTTGTATTTCTGCAGATGGAACTTTGGTGGTTTTAAGCTGTCAAGATGGAACTACTCGTATCTTTGAAACAGTAAGTTTTAATGAGATAATTACATTAGATTCACACGTGGGCGGAGCAACAATTGCTCATTTCCACGCTTTAGATTCAGCCATTCTATTGACCGCAGGAAAAGATGCGTTATTAAAAGTGTGGGATTGGAAATCAGCTATTGAAATTAAAAGCATTCCTGCTCATAATTATGTTATTTATGATATTGTTTTTTTAGAAAATGGAGAAAAGTTCGGGACGGCGAGTAGGGATAAATCTATAAAAATTTGGAATTCCAAGCAGTTTGAGGTTCTTCAGAAAATAGATTTTAAAATAGGCGGTCACAGACATTCTGTGAATGCTCTCGTTAAATTAACAGAGAATTCCTTTTGTTCTGTTGGAGATGATAAAAAAATAATGATTTGGGAAAATCAAGAAGGATGAAAAAAGGTATTTATGCAACGATGATAGTTTTTCTATTTAAAGTACTTGCACGAAGCGTCGAGTTTCTCTTTGCTTTTGTCACTTGCTATTTAACCATTGCACTGCTGTTTATGTCGATTTCAGTAGGTGGAATTCTAGAAAAAAAAGGAATTACAATTTTTATGAAATCCGATGGGATTCATACCGATTTTGTATTTCCTGTTCAGAGTAATTCTATTGACTGGAGAAAATTAATTTCACCTGAAAACACAAAAGGAAAAGATTCAACACTTAAATATATTGCAATTGGGTGGGGAGATCAAGGATTTTTCCTCAATACACCAGTTTGGGCTGATTTAAAAGCTTCAACTGCTTTTAACGCTTGTTTTTATTTAGGTAAATCAGCGATTCATGCCAATTATTTGAATGAATTAGATTGTAAGTTTGAGCATGTTCAATTTGTAGTTTCCGAAACACAATATAAAAAGTTGTATACGTATGTTAATCAAACCCTGAAAAGAGATAAGGGAAATAAGATTGCTTGCATTAAAAATAGAGGATATTGGAAGACGGATAGTTTTTATGAGAGTAACGGAAGTTATGGGCTTTTTAATACGTGTAATTCGTGGATCAATGGAGGACTAAAAGCCGCAAAATTACCGGCGTGCTTATGGTCGCCCTTTAATTCCGGGATTTTTAATAAGTATCAAGTTTCTTTTTTAAATCAATAAATATAACTCAAATAATAAAAAAGAGCCATAGAATAAAATAATTGGCATTCTATAGATCAAACTAGAAGGAATCTCTTAACTTTGCGCCCCGTAGTTACATTTCTAAAAAATAACATGTCAAATTCAACAAAATATATTTTTGTAACAGGCGGAGTAACATCGTCATTGGGTAAAGGGATTATTGCAGCATCATTAGCTAAGTTACTGCAAGCTAGAGGTTATTCAACAACAATTCAAAAATTAGACCCATACATTAACATTGATCCTGGAACATTAAATCCATACGAACATGGCGAATGCTTTGTAACAGATGATGGTGCTGAAACAGATTTAGATTTGGGACACTACGAACGTTTTTTAAATGTTCCAACTTCTCAAGCGAATAATATCACAACTGGCAGAATCTATCAATCGGTTATTGAGAAGGAAAGAAAAGGTGAATTTTTAGGAAAAACGGTACAAGTTATTCCTCATATAACAGATGAAATCAAAGAACGTATTCAGTTATTATCTAAAAAAGGAACTTTCGATATTGTAATTACAGAAATTGGAGGAACTGTTGGTGATATTGAGTCACTTCCTTATGTGGAGGCGGTGCGACAAATGTTGTGGGAATTTGAAAATGATTGTATTGTGATTCATCTTACTTTGATTCCATATTTAGCTGCTGCAGGAGAATTAAAAACCAAACCTACGCAACACTCAGTAAAACAATTACTAGAATTGGGTGTTCAACCAGATATTTTATGCTGTAGAACCGAGCACGACTTAGATTTGACTCTGCGTACAAAAATAGCTAAGTTTTGCAATGTGAGTATGAATGCGGTTATAGAAGCAAAAGATGCCAATACCATTTATGAAGTCCCATTGCTAATGCAAAAGGAAGAATTAGATAAAGTTGTGCTAGAAAAATTAGGCCTTTCAAGTAAATCATTGCCAAATTTAGACAACTGGAAACAATTTTTAGGTTTCGTTGAGAATCCAACGAAAGAGGTCAATATTGGTTTAGTGGGGAAATATGTTGAATTAAAAGACTCGTATAAATCAATCAGTGAATCATTTATTCACGCTGGTGCATCGAATGATTGCCGAGTGAACGTGAAATGGATTCATTCTGAAAAATTAACGAAAGGAAATATAGCGAGTGAATTTGAAGGTTTGGATGGGATTATAGTTGCGCCTGGATTTGGGTCTCGCGGGATTTCAGGGAAAATTGAAGCCGTTCGCTTTGCGAGAGAAAATAATGTTCCATTCTTTGGAATTTGTTTAGGAATGCAATGCGCAGTAATAGAATTTGCAAGACATAAATTGGGTTGGAAAGATGCACATACTGCGGAAATTGCAGAAGATTGCAAGTATCCTGTCATTAGTATGATGGAAGAACAAAAAACGATTGCTAATTTAGGTGGAACGATGAGGCTTGGAGCATACAAATGTCAAGTGAAGCCAGAATCTAACACATTTGCGGCCTATAATTCTGATTTAATTTTTGAACGCCATCGTCACCGATTTGAATTCAACAATGATTACCTGCAAGATTTTGAAAATGCCGGTATGATTGCTACTGGTAAGAATCCAGAAACTGGGCTCGTTGAAATTGTTGAAATACCAAATCATCCTTGGTTTGTTGGGACTCAATTTCATCCAGAATATAAAAGTACAGTAGCGAATCCTCATCCTCTTTTTGTAGCATTTATTGATGCCGCTATTACATATAATCATAAATAATCATGGATAAAAAACAAGTATACGGACTGGTCTTAATCGGTTTAATTTTTACAGTATTCACTATTTTCACTCAACCTTCGAAGGAGGATCAGATTAAAGCGTCTAAAGAGGCGGCCAAAATGGAGGCTGCTGCTGCAGAGAAAAAGAAAGTAAAAACATCTGTTGACGACTCTAAAACTCAATCAAAGGAAACTGCTGTTGAATTAACAAAAAAAGAAAAAAGTAAGCCAGCCTCGTTGGCAATCCAAAAGGGTGAATTGGTTCGCCTAGAAAATGAAAAGCTAATTATAGATTTTTCTACAAAAGGAGGAAAAGTTGCTGCAGTTTATCTAAAAGAATTCAAAGCATATAAGGATTTTAGAAATAAAAAACAAAAAAGGACTCCTTTGAATTTATTTCAAGATGGAGACGCTGTGAATGAAATCTCTATTCCTATTAATGGTAGAAGAATAAAAACGGGTGATTTAGGTTTTACGATTAAAACACAAACCAAAAATTCAATCGTTTTTGTGTTAAATCCTTCTGAGGGACAAACGATTGAGTATGTTTACACCTTGAATAAAGATGCTTATGATTTAGATTATACAGTCAATTTAGATGGTTTTGAAGGCAAAGTTGTAGCTCAAAATGTTCGGTTGAATTGGAATACATCTTTTAGGAAAACGGAAAGATTGTTGAAAATGCAAAAGCAAGTTTCGACTGTTTGTTACATGAATAATCAGGATAAAGCTGATAATTTATCTGAAATGTCTGATGATGGTCAATTA
>CAMDAO010000064.1 GCA_945888595.1 Chryseobacterium gleum
AAAAAAAAAATATAATATGTGTGTCTTAAGTTAAAAATAAATGATGAAATATTTTTTTTAATGAAATTATTTTAATACCTTTTTAACCTAATAAAAATATTAACTAAAGCCTTTTGTATGAAAAATCTAACACTATTGGTTGGCATGACTTTGATTAGTTGTACTCTCTTTTCTCAAGAAATTGTTAATAAGAAAACAATTTTAAAAGAAGATAAAGCCGTTATTAAGAATGATAAAGTGACTATAAAAAGTGATGAAACACAAATTGAGCAAGATGCCAAAGATTTAGCGAAAATTAAGGCTGAAAAAAATAAAGAGGCAGAACTTCAGATGAAAGAAAAAATTAAACAAGATAAATTAAAATTAAAAGCAGATCAGGCTCAGTTAAAAAAAGATGAAAGTAAGTTGCAAAAAGATTCAGACGCCAAGGAAGTAAAACCTGAAAAAGTAGCAGAAAAAGAAAAAGCTGATAAAAAATGAAGTTTATAGTTTAAACTTCTTACTATGATTTGAATATTTTTTTTAATAAAAAAAGAGGCTGTATCAAAACTCGATATAGCCTCTTTTTTGTGAAATTTGTTCGTATCTCGCTCCAGGAGCATTTTCAAATTTTTAATCCTCGAGGACTTCTTTTCTCTTTTGAGACATCCTATTTTCTTAATAATAAATAGCACGTCTAACTTGAGCAACATGTTTTGCTAAACGAATCACTTGTTTTGTATAGCCAAACTCATTGTCATACCATGCGTATAAAACGATGTTTTGTCCATCTACAGAAACGATTGTAGCTTTTGAATCATATACTGAACAACACGTGTTTCCGATTATGTCGGAAGATACCAATTCAGGATCAAAAGAGTAATAAATTTGATTCACTAATTCTCCATTTAATGCAGCGTCTTTGATAATTGCATTTACTTCATCAACAGTTGTTTTTTTGTCAATTTGTAAACTTAATATCGCTAGAGATCCGTTTGGCGTAGGAACACGCACTGCGTTAGCGGTCAATTTATCTTTTAAATGTGGAATCACTTTTGTTACTGCTGCTCCTGCACCTGTTGACGTGATTACCATATTGACAGCAGCTGATCTACCTCTTCGAGAAGATTTGTGCATGTTATCTAATAGATTTTGGTCATTTGTGTAAGCATGCACAGTTTCAATATGCCCCTTAACAACTCCTAATGTATCATTTATAATTTTTAATACAGGAGAAATAGCGTTCGTTGTACAAGAAGCTGCTGAAAAAATAGCCTCATTTTCTACATCGATTTCACTATGATTTATTCCGTAAACAATGTTTGGAATTTCTTTCCCTGGGGCTGTAAGAAGCACTTTTGAAACACCATTCGCTTGTAAATGTCTTGACAATGCTGCGCGATCAGTATACACTCCTGTATTATCAATCACTAAAGCATTGGAAATTCCATACGCAGTGTAATCAATATCTTCAGGGTTCTTAGCATCTATCATTTGAACAATTTGTCCATTAATAATAAGTGATTTGTTCAGTAAATCCGCTTGAACAGAACCTTTAAACGCTCCATGAACAGAATCATTTCTCAACAATGCTGCTCTCTTTGTGATATCTGCATCAGAAGAACCACGCGTAACAATTGCACGAAGTCTTAATTGTTGACCTTTCCCCGCTTGTTTTATCAACTCACGAGCAGCTAATCTGCCAATACGACCAAAACCATATAATACAACGTCTCTTGGTTCAGTACTGCTATCTTCAGAATGACCAATATTTGATAACTTATCGTTTAAAAAAGTAACTTTACTATCATATTTTTCTTGAGTAGCCAGCCATTCACTTGCTAGTTTTCCAATATCTAATTTACAAGGAGCTAAATTTAGTTTCAAAATCTCTTCCGCTAATTCTGACGTAGTAAAAATATCGATAGGTTTATTTACAACCTCACGTGCATATTCATGAAGATTTAAAATTTCTGAAATCGTCACATCTGTTAAATGATTTCGGAACAATACTAATTCAATTCCTTTATCATATAAAAGTTGACCTACTTTACTCGTAAGTTTTACTGCAGCACGTTCTTTTGCTACATGAGTTTTTAATACTGTTTCGTATCCTAAATCAGTTGCCATTTTTTTTTTTTGATTTTGATTTACTGTTAATATAATTTACCTGTTGAATAAAAGAATAAATAAAAAAGGCTGCACACAAAATATGGGCAGCCTTTTTTATTTTAGCCTAAATATGCTTTCAATAATTTATTTCGAGAGGCGTGTCTTAATCTTCTAATCGCCTTTTCTTTTATTTGTCTAACTCTTTCGCGTGTTAAGTTAAATTTAGCACCGATTTCTTCCAAAGTTAATCCATGATTCATTCCGATTCCGAAAAATAAACGAATAATTTCACGTTCTTTATCTGTAAGAGTGCTTAATGAACGCTCAATTTCTTTCTGAAGTGATTCAGCCATTAAAGCATGATCAGCTTTTGGAGAATCAGGATTAGCCATGACATCCATTAATGTCCCTCCGTCTTCTGCAGAAGATAATGGAGCATCCATAGATACATGTCGTCCAGAAACGCTTAAACTTTCCTTAATCTTATCTTCAGGAACTTCTAACGCTTCAGCAAGTTCTTCTGCAGATGGCTGACGTTCAAATTCTTGCTCTAATCTAGAAAAAGCTTTGTTTATTTTATTTAATGAACCCACTTGATTCAAAGGTAAACGAACAATACGCGCTTGCTCTGCTAATGCTTGAAGGATCGATTGACGAATCCACCACACTGCATAAGAGATAAACTTGAATCCACGAGTTTCGTCAAATTTCTGAGCTGCTTTTATCAGCCCTAAATTACCTTCATTTATTAAATCGGGTAGCGTTAAACCTTGATTTTGATATTGCTTTGCTACAGATACGACAAATCTAAGATTTGCTCTTGTCAATTTTTCGAGTGACTTTTGGTCACCGGCTCTAATTTTTTGCGCCAGAATTACTTCTTCCTCCGCTGTAATCAACTCTTCCTTACCAATATCTTGCAAATACTTATCAAGTGATTGACTTTCGCGATTGGTAATCGACTTCGTAATTTTTAGCTGTCTCATTCTACTATTCTCTCTGTTTTAGAACTGTGTTTATTCGAAAATATTTGCAAAGGTCGATGAAAAATAAGTGTTATCCAAATATTAATGGTATATTTTTTTTCCTCTGCTTTTGTCAAAAATTATGCCTTTTTTTAATTAAATTTCAAATCCCACGAAAAGTTTTTCACCTGTTGGTGATATCACTTCTAACCAAACTACGCTTGAACCTTGATTAAGCTTGTTTGTAAGCTGTTCGATCGTTTGTATTAATTCATTGTTAACTTTCGTGATAATCATACCTTCTGTGAGTCCTTGCGATTTTAATTTTCCAGCATTTAAAGTTTTTATTTTTACACCATTTCTGATAGAAAGCTCTTTTTTCTCTTTGTCAGTTGCTTCGATAAATGTAGCACCAAGTGCCATATTTTTTTGTATTTCCGTTTTTGTGACAAGTTTAGTGTCACCATCAGAATTTCGTAATATTAATTCTTTTACTAACTCTTCATTATTTTTGTTACGAATTGTGATAGATATTTTATCGCCAGGTCGTCTTTTCCCAACTTCTTCTTGCAGGGAAGCGACTGAATTTACCTCTTGCGTCCCTATTTTTAGAATTACGTCCCCATCATTAATACCCGCTTTGTCAGCACTTCCACCTTCATTTATTTTGGATAGAAATACCCCTTTTAAATTAGGTAAATTATTTTTTTCTTTAATTTCTTGGGTAATATCTGAAATTTGAACACCTAAGAATGCTCTTTGAACGATACCGAAATCAATCAAGTCGTTTAAGACTTTATAGACAAGATTAACAGGGATAGCAAAGGCATATCCTGCATAGGATCCCGTTTGTGATTGGATGGCTGTATTTATTCCAATCAATTCGCCCCGCACATTAACTAATGCACCTCCGCTATTACCCGGGTTAACAGCAGCGTCTGTTTGAATAAAAGATTCAATCGGAATAATATCTGTTTTTGTTCTGTCTGATAATAAGTTTATATTTCTCGCTTTCGCTGACACAATTCCAGCAGTAACTGTCGATGTTAAATTGAATGGATTCCCCACTGCTAAAACCCATTCACCTACTTTGACATTATCACTATTACCAATAACAATTGGTTGCAAATTTTTACCTTCAATTTTCAATACAGCAATATCAGTTGATGGATCGGTAGCGATTAATTTTGCTTTGTATTTAGAATTATCATTTAGAATGACTTCAATTTCACTTGCATTTTCAATTACATGATTATTCGTGACGATGTATCCATCTACTGATACAATCACTCCAGAGCCAGAACCTGCCCCATATTGTTTGAATTCTTTCCCTCCAGCTCCTGGACCATAAAACATTTCTGAGAATAAATCACGCTGAAAATTAGTTGTTACTACTTTTGTAGTGACATGCACAACGGAATTAATTGAATTTTCTGATGCTTGCACAAAATCGCCAGTCATTGCTTGACTTTCATTCAAACTAGTGCTTGTCGCAAATTTATTTCTGTCACCACCAACGACCGAGTCGGTTGAACCTATTAGTGGATTGCCACTCAACATTAAAAATGCACTCAATGGTAACATTCCTCCTAAAAGTCCTAATCCTATAAACTTCAAGTTGCTTCTCATACTGCTGTAAATTAATTTATTTTTTGATTTTTTTTTACGAAATTAAGGAAATAACGAATTACTTTATATTTTGTTGCTTTATTCATTGTTAAAGAATGTTAAGCCAATTTAGAATAAAAAAATGAGTCGAATGAGATTTCATATTGATTTTATCTCAAGGTAAGAAATTCGATCTCATTTTCTACTTTTTTTCTATAAAATATAGCTCACCCCTTTTTGTATTGCTTAGAATATTCAATATATTTTAGGTATTTTTGCGCTATTAAACTCAGTTTTTTAAAATGATTGTGCATTTTTCTAAATACCAAGGAACAGGAAATGATTTTGTGATGCTAGATAATTTATCTGGTAAATATGATGATTTATCTATCGAAGTTATTAGATTTTTATGTGATCGTCGTTTTGGTATTGGCGCTGACGGTTTAATTAAGATAAATTCACATGAAACGGCTGATTTTGAAATGGATTACTATAATTCAGATGGTTCCAAAAGTTTTTGTGGTAATGGAGCTAGATGTTCAGTAGTTTATGCTGAAACATTAGGATTGGATGTTTCTATAACTACTTTTTCAGCTATAGATGGCCTGCATCATGCAAGTAGAATAGGAGAAGTTGTTTCACTTCAAATGAAAGATGTTTCAGAAATCAGCAGTAGAGGAAAAGATTTCGTCATACAAACTGGATCGCCTCATTATGTTCGATTTACAAACCATATTGATTTAGTCGATATCGTTGATTTTGGTAAAGAAATTAGATTTTCTCCTGAATTTAGTGCAGAAGGAATTAATGTAAATTTAGTTCAAGTGACTAGTGATAAAAAATTGATAGTCAATACGTATGAACGTGGAGTAGATGATGAAACGCTTTCCTGTGGAACAGGTGTTACAGCATGTGCCTTGGCGTATGGATTTCAAAATAATTTAATTGGTAAACAATTAATCGATATCAAAGTGAAAGGTGGTGAACTGAAAGTTTCTTTTCTTCAGAAAAATCAAGGGGAATTTATTGATATTCAATTGATAGGTCCTGCTAAGTTTGTATTTTCAGGTGAAGTGAATGTATAGTTTTCAATTTGATAACATTACTCAATTAAAAGATTTTCAAGAACTTAATGTCGGAAGCTATCTATGTATTTGGTACGCAGATAAAATACCACCACATATCGGAATTTCAATCAATGGTTCTTATTATAGTTTAAAAGTGAATGGAAAAGACACGGCTATTCCTATTAATGAAATTGTG
Source organism: Chryseobacterium gleum (assembly GCA_945888595.1). Lineage (GTDB taxonomy): Bacteria > Bacteroidota > Bacteroidia > Flavobacteriales_D > Crocinitomicaceae > CAIUKX01. The sequence continues at coordinate 5,928 of CAMDAO010000064.1, forward strand.
AAAATTATAAATAAAAAAAATATCTGCTCCGTTTTTGCTGAGATACTTGTAAATATTGATAGTATAGAGGTTGAAAGAATTTTTTCTAGGCATAAATGCGCAAAGGAAGGTGAATCAACTTGCCTTTCACCTATTACAGAAATGTATTATCTCAATAACCAAATCGATATCTTAGCAGATTTGTTGAATTATTTTAAAGGTAAACAGCAAATCGGTCAAGTATTTGGATTAAATTTGATTCCTGATTTCAAAGGTATTCTAAGTTATAATAAGAAAGATATTGAAGCTCGTTTAAAACAATTAAGTGAAAATTCAACTAGAAATGTTTAAAGGGATAAATGTATACTTACGCTTAGTGGAGCCAGTGGATGCGGCAAAAATTATCCTATGGGAAAATAATACGGATCATTGGAAAGTTTCTGATACGGAGGTGCCGTTTTCCATGCAAGATATTCTCTATTTAATTGATCAAGCGCACAATATCAGAACTACTGGACAATTGAGATTTGTGATCTGTTTAATCAGTTCCGATGAAGAAATAGGTGTAATTGATTTATTTGAGGCTAATTTTAAACATGGAAGGGCAGGTGTAGGAATTTTAATTGGTGAACATGACAAACGTTCAAATGGATTTGCAACAGAAAGTGTAGAAATTTTAAAAGAATATGCTCTATCGGTATTGGGTTTTCACAGTTTGTTCTGTTCTATTCATGCAGATAATGAATGTAGTATTAAACTTTTTGAAAAATGTGGATTTGAAAAAGTGGGTATGCGAAAAGGGTGGTATATAGATAAAGGTAAAAGGATTGACGAAATATTATTTCAGGTATGTTTAAAAAAATAAGTATAGGAGTTGGTATTGTAGGTGTAATCGCAATTATACTAGCATCAAGTAAAATAGGGTTATTTTTTGATGGAAGAAAGTCAACTTTAAACTCGGGTAAAATAGATTTTTTCTTTAATTCTATTGGAGGTTCTGAAGCTTTAGCAGATCAATTGATAAGAGAAAAAGTAATTGATAATCGTGAAGCTTTTCTTTCGGTTGCTAAATATAAAAATTTAGATAAGAAAAGTTTAGCTTCAGGTAAATATGTTATTGAACCTGCTACATCCTATAGAGCATTATTGAATGGTTTTACATTAAATAGCAATGGGAATGGAAATGCAGAAGTGGAAGTGGATGTTACTTTTAATAATTGTAAGGACATTTATCAATTAGCAGGAAAAGTTTCTAAATGTTTACTTATTGATAGTTCTAGACTTGTGTCGATTATTGAGGACGGAAAAACGTTGGGGAAATATGATTTTACTTTAGCTCAAATTCCTGCATTGTTTCTGCCTAATACCTATAAAATGTATTATGATACGCATGAAGAGCAATTTATTACGAGAATGGCAAAGGAGTTTAAAAACTTTTGGACACCTGAAAGAATGGCGAAAATAACTAAAATTGGCTTAAAATCTCCTTCACAAGTCGCAACTTTAGCAAGCATTGTCTATTCTGAACAATCTCAAAATCCAGATGAATGGCCTATTATTGCAGGATTATATTTAAATCGAATAAATCAAGGGATAAAATTACAATCTGATCCGACATTTAAATTTTGTTGGGGCGATCAATTAATAGGTGTTCAACGTTTGCTGAATATACATCGAGAAATAGATTGTCCTTATAATACATATAGAATCAATGGTCTACCTCCGGGTCCAATTTGTATTCCTGCTACGATTGTAGTAGATGCCGTATTAAATAGGGCTGATGTTAATTATATTTTTATGTGTGCCAAACCAGATTATTCTGGAAGACATAATTTCGCGTTATCGGGCGAGGATCATACTAAAAATGCTTCTATTTTTCAGAAATGGTTGGCGAGCGAATTAAAAAAGAAAGGAAATTAATGGAAGTCAAAAGACGAACATTTTTTAAATGGGGATTGACGGGAGCAATACTCGGAATTGTCAAACCGTCAGAAGCTAAGGAATTGGTTGAGGCTGCGTATTCTAAAAAAGAGAAAGGACCTATTGTTATTTCAACTTGGAAACACGGGTTAGAAGCTAATAAAGCTGCATGGGAAATTCTATCAACAGGCGGTAAAGCTATTGATGCAGTGGAAGCTGCAGCGAGAGTAACTGAATCGGATGTCACCAATCGAAGTGTTGGAATAGGTGGAATGCCAGATAGAGATGGACATGTAACTTTGGATGCCTGTATTATGGACGAGCAATCTCGCTGCGGTTCGGTTGCTTTTTTAGAAGGAATTGATCATCCTGTTTCTGTTGCTCGTCGTATCATGGATAAAACCCAACATGTAATGCTTGTAGGTGAAGGGGCATACCAATTTGCGATTGAACAAGGTTTTTCAAAGATAAAAACACCTATTCCTGCAGTGAAGGCGGAATGGAAAAAATGGAAAAATGAAAATAAAGATTTGTTTAATAAACCAAAAATTAATCACGAAAATCATGATACAATTGGTATTATTGCAATGGATGAAAATGGTGATTTAAGTGGTTCTTGTACTACAAGTGGGTGGGCTTACAAGTTGCATGGAAGAGTGGGAGATTCTCCTATAATTGGAGCAGGTTTATTTGTTGATAATGAGGTAGGCGCGGCATGTGCAACTGGGTTGGGAGAGGTTATAATTCGAATTGCTGGAAGTCATACCGTGGTAGAATTAATGCGACAAGGATTTTCACCACAAGAGGCATGTAAATTAGCGGTTGAGCGAATTATTTCAAAAAATAAAGATATGACGGGGCTTCAATGTGGCTTTATAGCTATTAGTAAGTCCGGTGAAGTGGGCGCTTATTCAGTTTTTGAAGGATTTAATTATGCTAAAAAAAATAGGACAGATGAAAAATTAGTCGACGCTTCTTTTGATCGTAAGTGGTAAAATTAAGATGTTGATAGGATTTGTGGATTTTTTACATTTTTTTAGTAAAAAACAATGATTAATTCCTTTTTGACATACATTTATATGCGCCGAAAAATAATTGATAGCCAAAAGTATAAACAAATTTATCATGACATTTTATTTTAAATAATCCTCTTTAAATGAAATATATCTTTTTAATAGGTACATGCTTTTTTTTCGTTTCCAGTTTTGGGCAATCTAAAATTTTAACGTGGAGTTTTAAACATCCATTAAAACAAACGATGATTCAAGCGGGGACGCATGGTTCTGTTCAGCAATCACTTATAGAAAACGGAGAACTTCCAGACCCATTTTATGGTCTAAATGAAGATAAATTTGGTTGGATAGAAGATCATCGTTGGGAATTTACATCACAATTTTACTTGACTGAAGAACAATTACTTGCGAAGCATTTTGAAATTGAGTTTCCTGGTATTGATACGTATGCAGCTGTATACTTAAATGACAGTTTACTATTTTTGGCGGAAAATAATTTTAAACCGTATCGTTTCCAAGCTGAAAAGTTTTTAATTTGTGGATACAATTCGATAAGAGTTGTGTTTACTCCGCCAACAATGTATCATGCAGAAAGATATAAAAACGAAAAGTTTCATTATCCAGCAACCAATGATGTTGGTAAAATTCCAATTGCTTCATTATGCAGGAAGCCTCAATATCAATTTGGGTGGGATTGGGCTTTAAGAATGAACACGATTGGATTTTTGAAACCAGTAGTTTTACATTGGTATGATAAAACAAGAATAGTTGGAAAAAATTGCACAACAATAAATTATACGGATTCAATAGCCAATATAGATTTTCAATTATTTGTCACTGTTCCTTTACATGAAAGTTTTGTGTGGAAAAGTAAGATGTTTGGTGATATTGCTTTAACTAGTTCGAATTCAACTTCTTTTTCGAGATCTGTGGTTGTACATAATCCTAAACTGTGGTGGCCTAGGGGTCAAGGTGAACAAAATATGTATGTCGATCAATGGCTATTGGAAGACAGTGAAGGGAAAATAGTGGATAGTTTGACAGTTCATTTTGGAGTAAGAAAAACAGAGTTAATAATGGAGCCTGATCAATGGGGGACTAGTTATTATGTTAAAGTAAATGGTCGTTCTGTTTTTTGTAAAGGAGGAGATTATATTCCACAAGATATTTTTCCTGCACGTGTTAAAGATTCTGAAATTCGAAAAATGGTTCAAACGATGTGCGAAAGTAATTTTAATATGGTTAGAGTGTGGGGAGGAGGCTTTTATCCAGACGAGGTTTTTTTTGACGTATGTGATGATTTAGGTATAATGGTTTGGCAAGATTTAATGTTTGCTTGCGCAATGTATCCGGGTGATTCGGCTTATCTTGCAAACGTTAAAGGTGAATTTGAATATCAAATACCTAGAATTTCTTCTCATCCTTGCTTAACTCTTTTTAATGGGAATAATGAAGTAGATGTTGCTTGGAAAAATTGGGGGTTTCAAAAGAAGAACTCAATCTATGGAGAAAATGCGATACAAGTCGAAAAATCATATGATGATTTATTTAAGAAATTAGCTCCAGAGGTCATTTCTTCTTATACAAATTCTCCCTATATCCATACTTCTCCGTTAAGTAATTGGGGTAAGGATGAATATTATAACAGTGGTTCAATGCATTACTGGGGAGTTTGGCATGGGAAAGATCCAATAGAGGATTTTGGAAAAAAGTCGGGAAGGTTTAATGCTGAATATGGTTTTCAATCGTTCCCAGAGTTTTCTACATTGCATACTTTCGCCGAACAAAAAGATTTTAACTTGGAGTCTCTTGTGATGAAGCATCATCAAAAAAGCTATGTCGGAAATGGAATGATGTTAAAACAAGCGACTATTTTATATGGTAAGCCTAAATCGTTTGAAGAATTTGTTTATTTTTCACAATTAACTCAATCAAAAGCAATTAGTATTGCCATTGCAAGTCATAGGGCAGGAATGCCGCGATGCATGGGAACTTTATATTGGCAAATAAATGATTGTTGGCAAGCTCCAACATGGTCAGGTATAGATTATTTCGGGAATTGGAAGGCCTTGCAGTATGTTGTGAAGAAAGATTATGAAGATGTAGCTGTTGTTTCTAAAATTGAAACAATAGGTAAAGAAAAATATTTTCTAGTTTCAGATTCTCCAGAACTATTTAGATGTGCGGTAAAATATACAATTTTTGATCTGAAAGGAAAAAAAGAAGTGGATAGTATTATCTATTTAACTGTAAAACAGGGTTCTGTCGAAGAATTATTTATTTCTCACATTCAAAAGTACCCTAGCGATAAAAGTTATATGGTTCACTTTGAATGGAAGAACGCTGCTGGATCAGGGCAAGATAGATGGTTCTCTCATGTTTCAGAAAAGCAAAAAAAGACGGCGGCGAAGAATATTAAATACTCTTTAGAAAGTATTGATTTAGTAGGTAAAACAGCAAATTTAGTTATTGAAAATAAGTCTTTCGTTGGTGATTTTTGGATTTACAGTGATGTTCTAGGAGTGGCGTTTTCAGAAAACTTTGTAAACTATTTGCCTGGAAAACATGTTATTAAAATAAAATACTCTTCGGATTCTGTGAATCTAAAGCAATTTCAATTTCAATGGAGATAGTTAATTGAAAAATAGATTGTTAGTTGATATAATTATTTTTTTTAAATTAAGCAACGAATTGTTTTGTAAATAGATGTTCAAGTACTAACTTTGTTATATGAAGATTGAGGAGGAGCTAAATCAAAATAAATTTCAGAATATTCAGCATAAGGCGATGGTTAATATTCGATTTACCTCAAATTTCATCAGTAATATTCAAAATTCATTTCTGAATACGTATGGATTAACCGAACCACAATTTAATATTCTTAGAATTTTAAGAGGAGCGAAAGGAGAACTAAATATCAATACGATCAAAGAAAGAATGATTGAGAAATCTCCTAATTTAACCCGATTGATGGATAAATTAGACGCAAAAAAATTTATTATTCGTTCAAACTCAGCGGATGATAGAAGAGTGGTTTTTGCAGAGATTACTGAGATTGGTCTGGAAATTCTAGCTGTGCTTGATGAAGCTATAAATGAAAAGAAAAACATTTTAGTTCCTTCCTCTCTAACGGATGAGGAAGCCGAAACGCTAAGTTTATTATTAGATAAAGTAAGAGAAGCCTATTAATTTTTCTATTTTTGTAATCAATTTTACAATAAAAAAGAAAAATGTTTAAATATTTAATTGGTGTAATTCTTTTTTCTTTTAGTTCTTTTTCTCAAGATTTAGATGGTAAAAAATTAGAAAACAGTTCTTTATCTGCTAAATTTATAGACGAATCAACAAATTTACCAATTGAATATGTTCAATTAAAATTATATTCTCAAAAAGACTCAATTCTTATTTCAGGTATATATTCTGACGAAAAAGGGATTGCTTATCTTGATAAAATCCCTTTTGGAAATTATTATGCAAAAGTTACTTTTTTAGGATACGATAGTAAAATAATTGACAACTTAAAATTCTCCAACGCCATGCAGAAAATTGATTTAGGAGTGGTGAAACTCACCTTATTAAATGTTACAGACTTGGGGGAAGTAAAAGTCATTGGAAAATTAGAAGTTTTAAAAACCGGGATTGATAAAAAGATTTATAATGTGTCAGATGACATGTCTTCAAAAGGCGGCACAGCAAATGATGTTTTAAATAAAGTTCCCTCTGTTGGTGTGGATCAAGATGGTAATATTTCGTTACGTGGTGATGGCAACGTGACCATATTGATAGATGGTCGTCCTAGTTCATTTTCGGGCGGTAATGGTAAAAGTTTGTTGGATGCTATTCCTGCAAGTTCAATAGAACGAATTGAAATTGTGACTAATCCATCCGCAAAATATTCTCCAGATGGAACTGCAGGAATAATAAATGTAGTATTGAAAAAAAATAAGTTGAAAGGAACGAATGGCATGATTAGCACATCTGGTGCAAATGGTCCATTGTTTAATGGTTCTGCTAGTTTTAGTTATCGAAATTCAAAATTCAATGCATATTCTAGTTACACAAATCGCTACAGTGATGGATTCAGGAATAATTACGGGAGTTTAACTCAGATTTTTGCAAATGATTCTACTTCCCGTTTAGAGCAAAATAGGATAGGTAGTGACTTGAATGCAGGACATACCTTCAGAATGGGTAGTGATTTTTATCTTCCAGCAAATCAAGC
>CAMDAO010000065.1 GCA_945888595.1 Chryseobacterium gleum
ACACGACAGGTAGTTCGAGTTTTATTTTTGGAACCTATCGCCGTTACATAGCAAGTAATTCATCCACTTATGAATTACCTGTTGGACTTTCTTCAGCAACATCTGGTTATCGTCGTGCTGATATTCTCAATAATAATTTATCTGGAGTAACGTATATTGACGCCTCAGTTCGATCAATTACTGAAACGGCAAACAATATGGATAGTCGACTTTCAACAACAGAAGGTGGCACTTCCTTAACAGATGTTTTAGGTGCTTCAGTTTGGTCGTTGATTCCGAATGCACAGCCTTCAAGTGGAACATACGGTGTTAAATTATTTGTTGCGTATACGGGAATGTCTTCTGCAGATGATAATACTTTTTGTCCTGTGAAAAGGAACACAGGTTCTTCGGATTATGCTGACTGGGCTACATTCTTTGCAAGTACAACCATTCCATCATCAGGAGCATCAGGTAGAATGTATGATTCAGGAAATGGGTATGCGCAACGTTTAGGTTATACGTCATTTTCAGAGCATGCGATAGGTAAAACTACATTCGTAGTGTTGCCTGTATCACTTATCAGTTTTGATGCAAAAAAACAAGGTCAAAATAATGTAGTGTTCTGGAGCACAATAACAGAAGAGAATTGTGATTACTACACCATTGAAAAGACGTTGGATGGCACTAGCTATGAAATAGTTGGTAAAATGAAAGGTGGCGGTAATTCTTTATCCCTGTTGGAATATTCATTAGTTGATTATGATGTTAGAAAAACCCTTAATTATTATCGTTTGAAACAAACAGATACCGACGGAGCAGAAAAAATATCCGCCCTAGTATCAGTTGATAATAGAGAAAATACTGGTAAAGTGGTTGTGAAAACATTGAACATTCTAGGTCAAGAAATAGATGAAAATTACAAAGGATTAGTCATTGTTCTTTTTGAAGACGGTACTTCCATAAAAAAGGTACAGTAAGTCGCTCATTTTAAAATTCCAACAAGCTAGAAAAAAGTTTGTTGGAATTTTTTTCTGACATTTCAAGAAAAACATCTCAAAAGTTTGAAATGTATTGAAGTAATGTTTTAAAAACAATCAAGCCAATCACAACGATCTAAATTTATACGATACTAAAAAAAATGGATTTTACCCGTGTAAAAAAAATGGGGACTATTAAAAAATATGACTACTTCAATTGACTATTCCTATGAAAGAAAAAACAAAGAGGTAAATGATAGTATCATTTATGCAAGACGTATTCAAGACGCAATGATGTTGAAGGAAAAACATCTTCATCGATTGTTTCCTAATTCTTTCATTTTATATAAACCAAAAGATATTGTTAGCGGAGATTTTTATTGGTTCACAAAAATCGAACATAAAATAATAATTGTGGCTGCGGATTCCACGGGTCATGGAGTTCCGGGCGCTTTTATGTCCGTGCTTGGAATCAACCTATTAAACCAAATAGTTATAGAAGAAAAGAATACAGATGTATCATTTATTCTGAAACGGCTAAATCATAAATTAAAAAAATTGTTCGATTATTCAGATCATTTTGTGGAAGAGAATGTCGATGCAGAATATCGTGTGCAAGATGGTTATGATATTGCCATTTGCTGCATTGACTATAAAGAATTTACGCTGACATTTGCAGGTGCGATGTCTCCTTTATTCTTTGTGTCGAATAACATTTTATTTGTCATTCCGGGCTCTCGTAATTCCATCTGTGGAACAAAAATGGAAACCGAACGTATGAAAAGTATACAGGGAAGTTCGAAAAAGGGGATCAGATTTATCTTTTCAGTGATGGTTTCGCAGATCAATTTGGCGGTTTAAAAAACAAGAAATTTTTACGAAAAAACTTTAAATCATTGCTACTAGAAAACTCCGCATTATGTATGCAAGAGCAGCAGGTTGTGCTCGAAAAAACATTTAACGAATGGAAAAAATTCGAAGAACAGACAGATGACGTATTGGTTATTGGTGTCCAATTGTAAAAATCAAAAAGAGGCTGTCTCAAAAGTTGTAATTTATCAAATAACTTATATGTCCTTATAATCCCCTCCCTTTGGTCTTCGAAAGTTATCACTTTCTCTTATGGTTCAAAAAAAGAGGATGTCCTTGTGAGACAGCCCCTTCTATAAAATTTAAAAAAATATTTATTTTACAACAAATTGAATTGTTTTTTGTGTATTTGCGAATTGCATATGTATGAAATAAACTCCTGAAGATAATTTCGAAGTATCTAGCAATACTAAATTAGATCCTGTTTTCGCTTTTATCAAGTTGTTTTGAGCAATTTTACCTGTTACATCTTGAATTTGAATCGTTACATTTTCATCTCCTGGCGCTGTAAAATGAACATTTACTTCTCCATCAGATGGATTCGGGTACACTTCTATTTCTCCTATTGTCGAATTATTTTCAGCTATTCCAAGAGCATAAACAATAGCATCAGAAGGAGCTCCAGAATATAAATTAATGTCATCGATGTAAAGATTATTTCCCCCACTAGCATCAAATTTAAATTTGAATCTAAAGTCACTAGTAAAATAGCTTGCCGTAATCGTTGTTACATGAACCGTTGTCCAATCAGAAACGGATGCAGGAGTCCAAGCGGAGGTAGATGTAAGAGCGCTTAAACTTGACCCAGAAATGGTTTTACGCACAAACCAATTGTTACCACAATCACCACTTGTTAATACTTTTAAAGATTCGGAATTGGTTGAAACTTTCTTTTTATAAGCATAACGGAAACTAAGGGTAACTATGTCCGAAGATGTCAAGGATGATAGATCAATTTTCGAAGATATCAGCTCATCAGAGGTCGTTGATGTTTCACTAAAATTAGTCAATTTTGCACATTTTGTACCCGAAGAGCCCGCTCCTGTGAACAAAGAAAAAGCGCGGGTTGGATTTTGATCATAGACGGACCATAAATTAACACCTGTTAACGTGCTGTAACTCTCAAATCCTTCATAAAAGGGGAAAGAAGTTGCGGACGGGAGTACTTGAATCACCGCTGTTTTTGTCTCGCTATCACTCGTTGAGCCATCCGTTGCTGTCAGTGTAACAGTGTAAAAACCGGGAGTGTTATAGACGATTACTGGATTTTGGACAGTTGACGAGGCTGGTGATCCGCCAGTTGTGGTCCACGTCCATCCCGTTGGAGCATTGTACGAATCATCCGTAAAGGAGATTGAATCGCCAGCACAAATAACCGTTTTGTCTAAGAAGAAATCTGCTTTGCAAAGTGTCAATACTCCATTCGCACCAGTCGCATTCAAATTAGAGGTAGTCGATAGATTATTCCTCCCGCCAATGGGAGAACCTAAGGCAGTTCTCATTCTGTCTTTTTGTCCTTGTGTAAACATTTTAGAACAGTAGGAATAATCCATATAATTTTCCACATTATCTACAACATCAAACGACCAGGAGCTAGAAGTGCCAGATGCTGGATTTGTATCATCACATGTATTAGTGGTTAAAAAACAGGCAGAAACACCAATACAAAGGGGCGTATCATCTACCTCATCATCAATACTGCAGCTTGTCGGATCTCCAGGACTATTATTTGGTCCCCACGTATGATCTAAATTAAGCCAATGACCAGCTTCGTGTGTCAATGTTCTACTCGTATTCACACTTGAAGTTCCGATTGATCCAACATAATTTTGTAAAATCCAAATGCCATTCTGCATATTTGTTGACCAAGGATTGCTAGTGTAACCAGCTGCACCTCCAATTTCTTTACAAATAAATACATTCATATATTTACTACCAGACCATTGACCCTGATACACATCGTTACCAGCTACAATCGCATCCACTTGTGCGCCTCCATCTTCACCATCATATGTTAGAACATTCACTGTACGAGTAATACCACTGAAGCATACTCCATTCGGTGCTTTTGTAGCCAAAACAAATTCAACTTCGACGTCCACCGGAAGTCCCACAAAAGGAGTAGCTACCGTATTTGCATCTGCATTTAATCGTTTATAATCGCGATTCAAAATAGCCAGACCGTCTAGAATCTGTTCTCTTGAAATATTCTCAGCGCCGTTATTATGTAGAACGTGAAACACAACAGGAATTTTATAAATTACTCCTTTTTCAACGGCAGAATTTTTTACTTTTTGTGCATCTTGTTTCTGCAAAGCTTTATATTCTTCAAATTTTTGCCTTTCAACAGGGTCTTTTAAAAGCTCTTGCATTTTTTTATGAGTCGTGCAATATTCAACAGATTCACCTGCTCGGCAATTGGTTGGGTCAATAACTCGAGTCGAAATTTGTTGTCCAAACAAGAAAGAGGAGTATACTAAAGTGGAGCACACTAAGAAATAAATTTTTTTCATAGAAATTAGAAGTTTATAGCAATTTTATAAATAACGGTACAAAATACAAATTGGTTGTGAAATAATAACGTTTTTTTGATAAACGGTTGAATTTATTTCTTAAATGGGAAAATTGTTTGATTAGTCGACCTCCTTTTTTTTCTTTAAGAAACCTAGTATCCGAAGTAAAATTGAAGGCAAGATGAGAATAGCAGATTTGAAAGATATATTGATTATCCTCAAGTTTTGAAGGTATACCAAATAATCGGTGAAATTTCACAAAATATTCAAATGATCTTATTTATGACTAACTTTACAACTAATATGAAATTTACAGAATTAAATCTCGATGAATCTTTGTTGGAAGCGATTTCACACATGGGATTTGTAGATGCTACTCCTATTCAAGAATTTGCCATTCCAAAAATTCTTGACAACAAGGACATTATTGCATGCGCTCAAACAGGAACAGGAAAAACAGCTGCTTTTATTCTTCCTATTTTAAATAAATTAGTAGGGAAAGAAGATACAACAATTGACACATTAATTATTGTTCCTACGCGCGAATTAGCGGTTCAAATTGAACAAGAAATTCAAGGATTGTCTTATTTTGTTTCAGTCGGTTCGCAAGCAATTTATGGCGGCGGTGACGGGAAAGATTGGGATATACAGAAAGAGGCATTAAAAGAGGGGACAGACATTATCGTCGCAACTCCAGGTAAATTAATTTCTCATTTATCTATGGGGTATGTTAATTTTAATCATGTAAAACATTTGATTCTAGATGAGGCGGATAAAATGCTGGACATGGGCTTTTTAGAAGATCTGGAAAAAATAATTTCGTATTTACCGAAAGAACACCAAACGCTACTGTTTAGTGCTACAATGGCGCCTAAAATTAGAACTTTAGCGGAGAAAATTTTAAAGAATCCTGAAGAAATAACTTTGTCGATTTCGAAACCTGCTCCTGGTGTTTCTCAAAATTTGTACCTCACTTTTGACAATCAAAAAATACCTGTAATTAAACATATTTTAGAGCAAAAACCAGAGTATACAAGTATTATTATTTTTACTTCTTCTAAAGCAAGAGTATCCGAAATTGTTCAAGGATTGCGTAAAAATGGGTTTAAATCTCAAGGTATATCTTCCAATTTGACACAAGCGGAGCGCGAAGATGTGTTGAGAGGATTTAGATCAAAACGTATTCGAATTTTGGTTGCAACTGATGTGATGAGCAGAGGAATTGACATTAAAGAGATCAACATGGTCATCAATTACGACGCCCCACATGATGCTGAAGATTACGTGCATCGAATTGGTAGAACTGCGAGAGCAAATACAAAAGGGGAAGCGTATACTTTGGTGAATGAAAAGGATATGCCTAAGATGCAACGAATTGAAAAATTAATTGAGGCTGAAGTTCCGAGACAAGTTTTACCAGAAGAACTTGGGGCAGGACCGCTTTGGAAAACAAATTCATCATCTAGTTTTAAGAAGAAAAGAAAATTCAAACCGAATCCAAGAAAAAAAGATTAATAACTTGCGTTAACTTGATTTTAGTAATTTCTATAATCATTCCATAAACAACTCCTCAACCCAACAACAATTTGATACACAGGTTGAGAATAGGAGGTATTTGCACGAAGTTGATGCTCCATGAATACTTGCAAATTAGAACCTTTGTCAAGTAAATACGAAGTGGTAAACATCAATCTTACGCCATTATTTTTGATTCCTTGTCCAATCGTATTTCCAAATTCATAGGGTCTTATATCATATGAAGCATAGATATCGCCTCCGTAACTTAACCCATCTTTTTTATCAGCACCATGCATAAAGTAATTGGCAAAAACTTTTACAATCCATTTCTTATTTTGCCATTTCAGCTCTCCTAAAATTTCATAAAAATTACTTCCATACGGATGTGCAAGCGCATAACCTTGGTTGGCATAGTTTTGACTTGAAGTCTTGTGCGAATATGTATAAGGTCGAGTAAAATTAAATTCACACCGGTAGAAAAAGTTCTTATTAGTATACTTAAATCGCCCTTTTACGCCCAATTGAGCCCCGTATTTATTCGCCCACCACTGCGTTCTGTTTTTAATTTGATTCACATCAAAATCATCGATAACTACTTGACTATAAACAGCATGTTGTTTGATTTTAATGGAAGCAAGTGCTCCCAATACAACATTATCTGACGAACCCAAAGAATATTCCTGAGGTCTAAAAAAAACAATTGGATTTAAATATTCTGCATCAAAACCTCTATTTAGGTTCGTGTCTTTTGGCGCAAAAACGACCGACTCAAAAATACCGAAATTTAACCATTTTGTTGGATTGTAACTTATTAGATGAGTAGCAGCATATTTAGATTTCCATTCCTTTTTCGGTGTTTCTTCACGAAAAAATTGATACAACATCATATATTCAACTTTCCAAAACGCAGCCCTAATTTTGGCAAAAGGGTATGGCTTCCCATAATCACTCAAGAACAAAGATCGATTCCCCTCCCCAATAAAATTATGATCAATTCCAGCTTGAAAATTGAAAACTTTGTTAGGAGTGTAGGATGCTCTTCCTCGAATATCTGTATATATAAATTGATCGCCTGTTTTGGGCTGAAAAATAAAAGCTTTAGGTTGAAAACGATCATTTTTTGTTTCACCAAAACCTTCAATTACTGAAAATTTATAATACCATTTTGAATATTTTATACTAGAAAGTGACACCCCTAATCCTGTTCTGGAGGATAGTTCATTATCTATTTTAATTCCTGCATCAAATATCGGAGTGATAAGTAGCTTTGGCACTGTGTCTTTAAAACCTCGAACGGAAGAAGAATAGGCACTTGCAGCAAGATTGGTGGTGCGAATAAAAGGTCTAATGGAGGAATGATTTGTGATGGAAGCCTTCTCGATCGAATCATTGGGCATTTCCTCATACAAGAAGTCCACTTCAACTTGAGAAAAACTCAGGTGAGTTAAAAAAAGTGCTATTAGTAATTTCCAATTCATCAGAAATCGTTATAATGATTTATTAAACCTGTTCGAATACCTATATTAAAAAATTTAGTAATAGAAGAGGAGCTAGAATCGTCACTTCGATAGGTATAAGACCCAAAAAGAGTCAAATTCATTTTTCGATTGAATCTATATCCAACTTCAATTTGCTCGTGTTGCAATTGACCTGACTGTGGCGCAGAATTTTTATTTACAGCGAGGATTGATCCACTTTTGAAACCTTCTAATTTATAAATAATGATTTTCACATCAATGTAAAATCGTTGATATTCATAATTACTTCGAATAATAAACTCTTGGAAACCATTTCCTTTGGTATGCGCTAAAGGTAAATTATAATGACTGTAATTTAATCTCCGATTCGAAGAAGCATACAACTGCGAGGGCACATAATTATATTCGAGTTGCAAGAGGAAATTTTTTAGATTTACAAAATTGTAGCCTCTATATCCAAGTTGAAATCCAATATTTTTAGTATCGAAATTACTCATCGCAATTTGACTGTAAACGCGGTGTTTTGCCGTAAAAATATATTCAGAATTAATACCAAGTAGCGAACTCATCGTATTTTTATTACTTACTAAGATTTCAGAAATACCCGGAATTGGATTGTAAAAAAGTGGATTGACCTTCGTTGATTTAATGGAATCTCCTTTACTCCAAATTGCTCCTTCAAATACGCTAATATTTAATTTTTTCGAAGCTTGATACGTAAGGTAGTTCGTAGAAAGTGCTTTTGGTTCATAGTAGGATTCATCACTGGTTGTAAAAGGTCTTCTCATTAAGTTCATTAAACGTTCTCGCATATAAATGAAAGTCCATTTTTGAGAAATCTTTATGTTTGTTTGCAAATAAGGAGCATTTATACTGTTATCTGAAAGCAGTAATGATCTATATCCAGAACCGATAAAATGAGAATTATTACCTGTAATCACTTTAATTTTTTTACTCGGAGAATAAACAACATTACCAATTGCATACGCAAAATCGAACCCATCACCTTTGAAAGGTTTTGTTCTTCCAGCACCTGGAATTACAGCATTTTGACTGGCATAACCGAGATATTGTGGATAAAACTCCCCGAGTGAGATGTAATAGGCTCTTTCATAATTGGTATAGCGAGCTTGATTTTCATAGAATGAAGTTGAAAAGGAAAAGTTTTTAAATAGATCGCCTTCTATATGAAAACCACGCGTATTTTGAAATTTTCTCGATGGAATGGTATCCCCTTTATCTTCACCATACGAAATCTCAACTGTTGGAGAAATCGTTAGATAGTAATCGGCTCCTTTTATCTCTACCAGATGCTTTTTGATTAGAGCAGTTGAGAAGAAATAATATTGCTTGGATGAATCTGCTATTTTGGAATTTAAATTAATCTCACTTTCGCACACCGGTAAAAAAGATCCATTTGAAAAAGAAGTAGCATTAAAGGGAGAAAATAATTTATCCTTAAAATAAGAACTTATGGGTAATAAATTCTGTTGTGAAAATAGATTTAAAGGTAAAAAAAACAAGAAAAATAAACCAACTTTTATTCTTTCCATTTTATTGTCTTTTTACTAATGATTGTGTAATAGCAACAAAATGAGGGTTTAATAAATCCTTTTTATTGTAACTTAAAGGCAATCCTGTTTCAACTGAGCAAACCGTTCCCCCCAAAGCTTCTAAAATAGCTTGTCCAGCGGCAATGTCCCATTCCATTGTAGGGGCAAAACGAGGATATACATCAGCCAATCCATAGGCTAGATCAAAAAACTTCAAAGCACTTCCTTTCTTAATAAAATTAATTTCGGAATGCTCCTTTTTTAACGCCTCAATAAAATCTGCCGAAGCTCCGGAGTGAGGCGATCGCGATGTTGCCATTACTAGGGGAGAATTTGATGTTTGCTGACTACTTAATTTTTCCCATGTTTCAGAATCTTCAATAGTGTCAAAATTAGAAACAAAAACCCCCATTTTTGAACCTCCAAAAATCACTTTTTTTTCAATTGGCCAAGCAATCACTCCAAAAGTAGCAACGGTCTCTTCAATTAATGCAATATTTACGGCGAATTCACCATTTCTTTTAATGTATTCTTTTGTCCCGTCTAATGGATCGACACACCAATTAGAAGCCCAATTTTTACGAATATCATAGGAAGGATGTTCGCTTTCTTCTCCTAAAATAGGAATGTTCGTTTCAGAAAGATGTTCGATAATTACTTGTGAGGAAGCAAAATCTGCCTCGGTAACTGGAGAACCATCATTTTTAAAGAGAGAAGTAAATCCCTTTTCATAAAAACCCATAATAATTTTCGAGGCTTCAATTGAAGCAATTATAGCTTTTTGATATGAAAATGAAAGTGTCTTCAAATTTTTGATTTGGAATTTTCAAAGATAATTAAACTTCTGAATCGTAAGGAGTTTTGAAGCATAAAAAAGGCTGTTCATGTGAGAACAGCCTCTTTGTTTGAGTTTATTATAACTTAATGTTTTACAATCAATTTACGATTTGAAATTTTCGCATCTGAAGTTTCAATTGTTATGAAGTAAATTCCATTTTTAAATTCTGATAAATCTATTTTCTTTGTAGAAGAAATTGTTTCTACATAAACAACATTCCCTAGCACATCAACAATTTTTACGTTTGAATTTTCAACTCCAGCAGAAGTTACTACAGTATAATCATTCGCAGGATTTGGAGCAATATTAAAAGTTGCATTATTTTTTAATGATTTTAAACCTAAAGTATAGTTAAATTGAATGTCTACAGAATCTTCAAACGTACTGCAGTCATTACTAACGTAATATCTATAAAGTGCAGTTGTAGCTGTTGTTAATTCTGGAGAAAAATGTAAAATAACTATTGCTGATGTTCCATTATCAACAACCAAAGGTACAGATGCAGGTGTGCAATAAGTTACCAATGTTGAAGGAGGGAAACAGGAAGTAAAGCAGATCATATCTGACCACGCTGCAGGTACACTCAATTCTTTTCTAGTGATTCTCCATGATTTATTAATTCCTGTATTATTATGAATTTCTAAATCTAAAAGGTATTCACCTGTAGTGGGAATATTGCCTGAAGATGGATCAATATTAATTTGAAACACTGTTCCTGAAATGTCAGTTGATTGTCCTTCTACATTAATTTCTATTTGTGAATTTCCTATTAAAGAAAATAAAGACAAAATTATTGTTGTGAGTAATATTTTTTTCATATTATTTAATTACATTTTAAGTAGAAATTGTTCTATTATAACAAATATATAAAAAAAGTTTTAAATATTTACATTTTATAACCATTGGCTGAATAACTGCTTTAAGAATGTAGCACTTTTTTTATTATTTAATCTACCTGTTTTCAGTAAATTGGATTTGTTTTAAGTGGTATTTATTATTGTTAGGGATACAAGAGTTAAATTCATTTTACACCTATTTTATATTTTAAATAGTAGTACTTTTGGGCATGGCAAGGTTTTTGAAAAATCATTGTTCAAAATTTTAAATATATAATTATTATGAAAAAAGCAGCATTATTTTTTGCAGGATTGGCATTTGCTATCTCCTCTTTTTCTCAAGAAGAGTCACATGCACTGGTAGAAGGAAAAAAAATACCTTCCGTTCAATTAATGAATATGGATGGTAAAATGGTAAATACCGCTGAATTAGGATTTAAAGGCCCAGTAATTATTAGTTTTTGGGCTACCTGGTGTTCTCCTTGTAAACGCGAGCTAAGTACAATTCACGAACTTTATACAGATTGGCAGGCTGAAACGGGAGTAAATTTAGTCGCTGTTACAATTGATGATGAAAAAACAAAAGGAGGAGTGCCATTAATTGTAGATGGTAAAGGATGGGAATATTTGATATTAATGGACGTAAATAGTGATTTCAAAAGAGCAATGGGGGTCAATAATCCACCTCATACTTTTTTAGTAAACACGAATGGTGAAATTGTTTATTCGCACAACGGATTTGCTCCAGGAGATGAAGAGAAATTATACCAAGAATTACTAAAGTTAGTGAAGAAATAATTTTTTTAAATATAAAGTATTTGATTTTATATCAATTTTAATTTAAAATAAACTAGATAAAACATGAAAAAAATATTTCTTTCTTTACTTCTTGGAAATGTATTTTTAAGTATTGGTCAAAATAATTCAGCTAATATCACAGGGAATATTGAAAGTACTTTTCAATATTTGCGCGAAGACACGTTAATTGATGCAAAATTACCACCTGAAAAAGGATTAATTAATTCATATATGAATGTATTCTACACGCAAGGTCTTTTTAAGGCAGGGGTTCGTTTAGAATCTTATTCTCCCCACATAAATGGTTATCCTGATAGATTTGATGGCACTGGCTTAGGGATGCGATATGTAGGCTATTCTGATAAATTTGTAGATGTTACTGTTGGAAATTTTTACGAACAATTTGGTACAGGACTTCTGTTTAGAGCTTATGAAAATCGATCTTTAGGGTATGATAATGCAATGGATGGTATCCGCTTAATTCTTCGTCCTTATACAGGTGTTGTAATTAAAGGGGTTTATGGTTCTCAACGACAAGATTTTACAAAAGGAAATGTTGGTAAGGCAGAAGGGATTGTTAGAGGTTTAGATGCTGATGTTCATTTAAATAGTTTAATTAAACCATTAAAAGATAAGAAGTTAAACATAACTTTTGGGGGTTCTTTTGTAAGTAAATACCAAAAAGATGCCAATCCGCTGTTAATATTACCTGAAAATGTTGGAAGTTATGGCGCAAGAACTGCGATTCGTTATGGTAAAATAACATTTGATGGAGAATATGTAATGAAAGAAAATGATCCGTCAGCAGATAACAAATATATTTATAATGCTGGGCATGCTGCCTTGTTCAATTTAGGTTATACTAAAAAAGGATTTGGAATTTTGTTCTCTGCTAAGTCTTCCGATAATATGAGCTATCGTTCAGATAGAACTCAAACTCTTCAGGTAGATTTAATTAATTATATGCCTTCCATGAACAAAACGCATACGTATAATTTGGTTGCCTCCCTGTATCCCTACGCAACTCAATTAAATGGAGAAATTGCTTACCAATCTGAAGTAATGTATACAATTCCTAAAGGTTCTAAATTAGGGGGTAAATATGGGACAACTATAAATGCCAATTTTTCAACTGCTTACAAACCAAATCAAGATGAATCTTCTTATAATCCTTTAGATTCATCTGGAATACGCTATACATGTAAACCTTTTGATATGAGTTCCACTTTGTTTTGGCAAGATCTTAATTTTAGTATCTCTAGAAAAATAAATAAATCGTTTAACATTATTGTAAGTTATTTTGATATTCGTCTTAACAATGATGTTGCAAAAGTTACAGAAGAAGCAACAGGTATAATAAACGCACATATTGGTGTTTTTGAATTTGGTTACAAATTGAATAGTAAGCATTCTATTCGAGTTGAACTTCAAGAATTAATAACGGAAAAAGGTAAGGGAAGAGATAAAGGAGATTGGGCTACTATAGTAGCTGAA
>CAMDAO010000066.1 GCA_945888595.1 Chryseobacterium gleum
CCTGCCAAACTCAATTTTCTTCAGATCAATATACTATAAGAATGTCACCATCATTAGCATCTGGTGGTAGTCGTTATAGTTTAACGCAATCTAATGGATGTAATTCTGTGTTCGCGAATGACGCGTCTATCTCAGCAGTTATTGCGCCAAATGGGTCTTATTGTAAAACTACTTTTAGTCCAATTGTTACGTTGTCAAATTCTGGATCTTCCACATTAACTTCAGTAACTATTACGTACAATATTGATGGAACAGGGACTCAAGTTTATAATTGGACAGGTTCTTTAGTAAGCAATACAACTGTCAATGTTACGTTGGCTTCAATGACAACAACTTCAGGAGCTCATACTTTTAACGCTGCCACTTCATTACCAAATGGTGTTGCAGATGAATATGCTGCAAATGATGCTATAGCTGCAGTTGCTTTTAATATTTCAGTTAGTGCAATTCCTTACACACAAAATTTCGAAAGTACTTTTGCTCCAACAGGTTGGACAAATGTTTCTGCAGATACGCCTGATGCTTCAGTGTGGGGAGCAGATGGATTTAAACAATGGGAAAAGAGAAGCACTTCTGGAAATGGCACAAGTACTGCTTCTGCAGCTTTAAATTGTTTCAATTACTACAGCGGAGCTCCTGGAGTTGATGAATTAATTTCTCCTGCTATAGATTTAAACGGGACTTCTGTTCCTGAATTGACATTTAATGTTGCACATGCTTACTATGGAACTTCTAACCAAGAAAGACTAAGGGTTCTTGTGTCGACAGATTGTGGCGTAACTTTCACTGAAATATATAATAAAACATATACTGCTTTAGCTACTGTTGGACAATCATCAGTTACTTTTTCTCCTACTTTAGCTGCTCATTGGAGATTAGAAACGGTGTCGTTAACTCCTTATATTGGAAACAGTATTGTCCTAAAGTTTGAAGGTTTAAGTGGATACGGAAATAATTTATATTTGGATGATATCAATGTAAGTGAACCTTGTAATGCTCCTACAGTTTCAGTTCAACCAATTAATGTATCTTCGTGCACAGGAGCTAACATTTCAATAAGTACAACTGCATCTGGTGTTGCAACGTTAACGTATCAATGGCAAGTTAGTACAAATGGTGGAGGAATATTCACGAATATTACTGACGGTGGAGTTTATTCATTAGCTACCACTTCATCTCTAATGATCAGTGGGATAACATTTGGAATGTCCACATACCAATATAAATGTATTATTACGAATGGATGCGGAACAGTGACTACTAATACTTCAACTTTAACAGTTAATTCTCCGAGTGCACCAACTATTTCTGTTGCCTTAACAACCGGCACTATCCCAACTTGTGCTGGAGATGCTTTAACCTTTACAGCAACTCCAACAAATGGAGGAACAACTCCTTCGTATCAATGGCAAGTGGATGGTGTCAATGTTGGAACAAACTCCGCAATTTTTAGTTCATCTAGTATTACGAATGGCCAAGTAGTGACTTGTATTTTAACCTCCAATGACCCATGTGCTAGTCCTTTGGTTGCTACTAGTGATGGAACGACAATTACGACAAGTACAAGTGTGGTCCCAACCGTAAGTGTTTCTATTACAGCAGGTTCAAACCCATCGACATCAGGATCTTCAATAACGTTTACAGCAACTCCAACAACAGGAGGAACAACTCCAAGTTACCAATGGCAAGTTGATGGAGTCAACGTGGGTACGAATTCATCTAGTTTTGTAACTACATCATTAACGAATGGTCAAGTTGTTACGTGTATTCTTACTTCGAATTCTCCATGTGCTAGTCCTTTAACAGCTAATAGCAACACAATTACGATGGTGGTCAATGCTTCAACCCCTCCACCAACTGGTTCTTCCTCTCAAACTTTATGCGCCCCAGCAACGCTTACAAATTTTGTAGTAACGGGCTTATTAATTCAATGGTATTCTGGCGCAACCGGTGGAACAGCACTTTCAAGTTCAACCGTATTAACGAATGGAACGACGTACTATGCTTCTCAAACCGTTGGTGGTATTGAAAGTACAAGCAGATTAGCAGTTACAGCAGCAATTACTAACGTATCAGCTCCTACAGGTTCTCCTACACAATCTTTTTGTTCAGCGTCCACTGTATCAAATTTATTAGCAACAGGAACAACAGTTCAATGGTATACGACAGCAACTGGAGGAACAGCATTAGCTACTTCAACGTCATTGATAAATGGAACAACGTATTATGCTTCACAAACGGTTTCTGGATGTACATCAGATAGATTAGCAGTTGTTGCAACAGTTGTCAATACAGCTGCGCCGACTGGTTCTGCAAATCAAATCGTTTGCCCTTCATCAACCGTAGCAAATTTAGTTGCAGTGGGAACAGGGATTCAATGGTTTACAGCACCTTCTGGCGGAACAGCATTACCAACTTCAACCTCACTTGCTGCAGGAACGACCTATTATGCTTCGCAAACTGTTTCTGGCTGTGAAAGTTCTTCGCGACTTTCAGTAGGCGTTGTAATTGGCTCAGCTCCAGCAGCTCCTTCCGGAACATCCGCTCAACATTTCTGTGGGACTGCAACAGTAGCTGATTTGGTAGCAACTGGAACTTCTATTCAATGGTATGCATCACCAACTGCGGGGACAGTATTATCGCCAACTTCTCCATTATCGAATGGTTCAAGCTATTATGCCACTCAATCAAATGGCTCATGTGAAAGTTTAACACGATTTGTTGTTGCGGTTTCTATTGATTTCGCTCCATCCGTGTCAATGGCGGCTTTACCGGCAGTTTGTTCAAATGCATCCCCTTTAACTTTAACGCAAGGATCACCAATAGGAGGAACCTACAGCGGAGTAGGAGTGAGTGGAGGGGCTTTTAATCCATCTGCGCTTGCTTTAGGAAGTTACACAATTACATATTCCTATACAAATGTGAGTTTATGTAGTGGAACTGCAACAGGAATAATTCTTGTTGATGATTGCACTGGACTAGTTGATATACTTTACACCAAGTATTTAATTTTCCCTAATCCTGCCAATCAATCAGTTTTAATTTCTTCCAATAATGAACCAATTAAATCAGTTAAATTATTTGATAATATAGGACGTTTGATAGTATCTCAAGAAAGTGCGTTATTTGAAAAAGAGGTTGTGATAAACTTGAGTGATTATTCGGAAGGTATTTATATCATTCAAATATCCTCTGAATCGCAAAGTGTCAATTCGAAAATTAGTATCAAGAGATAAGTAATTTATTTTCGCTTAAATGAAATTCATCATGGAAATTTATTTTACTGTATTCTTAAGCTAAAATGAGAATAATACTATTAATTCTTTGCATTTACCCAATATCTTTGGTGAACATACACTAAATTTGACTAAAAATAGTTTGTTTTAACATGTCAGATCTATTTTTTAGATAGTATCTATTCCAAGAATTTATTAATGGTAGTATGAGATTTATTTTTATTAGTTTCGGTTTAATAGTATTGATGACGAGTTTTTTGACTTGCGGTAACAAGAGCAAGAAACCTATTCTTAAGGTCGTTTCAAATCGAAATGATTTTGAAGTTTCTGATAGCTTATGTAAAGGTATCTATAAAGGGGAGGAGTTTAATTCGACAAAGGGTGATGTTGCGCATCAATATTCTAATGTGATGTGTAAAATCGTTGGTGATCAGTTGAAAAAATTATATACTGAAGAAAAATATTCTAAAGTAGATTTTCAAAATATTAGTATGACTACAATAGGCATGAATGATGGCGATAATTATGTTGAGTATGAGCTCGTAATTCCTTTTGTACGTGTTATTGAAAAGTGTGATGCAATGACCGCTTTTGATCACTCCGGTGGTTGGGGACATGCTCCCGATATTGAAAAAAGAAAAGAAGGATTTTATTCAAGTGAGAAAAAAGTCTTGGTTGGGAATATTTTAGAGATTAGTGATTTAAAAACAACAAAGGAAGGACTTCAAGAATATTGGTTGCAGTGGAAACATGTTGATTATCAAAGTGATTGCGAATAATTTTTTCATGTTTTTAGCTTCCAATTTTCACTATTTTTTCACGAAAGATTTATAGGCTAAAATCGGAAGGATTTCATAATTTTACAACCAAGTAAATTAGTAGTTAGAAAATATAGTGATTTTGAATTTTAAAATTATTTTATTCTTATTTATAAGCTCTTCTTTTTATGCTCAAGCTAAAATAGATAGTATTTTTATTTATAGTTCATCTTTTGATTATTACATGGGCGTTGATCCATTTACATACTCAGTAGCAAGATTTCCTAAAGAGGACAAGCCGCTTATTCTAAAAAATATAGATACCTTATCAATGCTAGATTTAGCTCTATCAAAATTAATTTCAAAAGATTCTACTAAGTCATTTTCTGTTTATTTTCTTGCGGAAGTATGTACAGAAACAGGTAAGGAAATTCTAGCTTTTAATGATAAAAAACGCATTAGTTATAAGGGAATTACATATAAAAGAAATAAATGGTTGTATGATTTTTTTATACGTTTAATCGAGAACCAATATAATAATCCAAAACGGGAAGAATAAGATTTAAGCACAATCATGCTCTAATACACTTGTACTTTTTAACTAATTTAGTATCTTGCATATGAATTATTTGAACTTAAAAAAAATAGTGAAAATTAGAAGGTATCCGAATGAATCTTATAAATACCAAATTATATACGAAATGAAAAAAATCTATTTTATATTTTTTCTACTCTTTTTTAGATCTTCCCTAAAAGCTCAAAAATGGATTGAAAATTTACCTCAAAATAAAAGTGAGTCAGAATTGACTTTTTTTGATTACCAAAATGCATTTTATTCCTATTGGAAGCCTTTCAATGTTATTCACGGATCTTATTTTGTTGATGGAGTGAAAAAAAAGGCTGTCGGTTGGAAACAATTTAAGCGTTGGGAGTATGAAATGAGAGGGAAAATAAATCCTTTAACAGGTGAGTTTCCAAAAAAAACAGCCGAAGAAGTTTACAAAGAATTCTATAGCACGCAATCTCAAATTAAATCAACGAGTGTAGCTAGTTGGAAGCAGGCTGTGGGAGACAGCACTGTGGGAGGATATGCTGGAATCGGAAGAACAAATAGTGTTGCTTTTCATCCAACAGATTTAAATAGATACTGGGTTGGTGCAGCAGGTGGTGGACTTTGGGAAACAAATAATAATGGACTATCATGGACCTGTTTAACAGATAATATTGGTTCATTATTAATTAGTGATATTATTATTCCATCTGATTTTTCTACTTCCAATACTATTTATATCGCAACTGGTGATCGCGATGTATATTGGGAAAGCTATAGCACTGGAGTTCTCAAATCTACGAATGGAGGAGTTACTTGGGATGTAACTGGTTTGAGTTTTCTCCCGTCCGACAACAAAGTAATCAATAAATTGCTTTTGGATCCTTTTAACAATGATATACTGCTTGCTAGCACATCTACGGGGCTTTTTAAGACAGTGGATGGAGGGACAAACTGGTCAACACAATTAAGCTCATTGAATTTTATTGATGTGGAAGCGAATCCAAGCGATTTTACAAATCTGTCTGCTTCAACAACCGATGGAAAAATATTTAATTCAGTAGATGGAGGATTAAGTTGGACAAATGTTTTTTTAAATGTTGATTGTCGAAGAATTGAATTGGCTGTTTCTCCCGATAATCCATCTTGGGTATATGCTGTCGCTGGTTCGAATGATTCAGGACTGCAAGGTGTTTATAAATCGGAAGATAGTGGGTTGACTTTTTTGCAGGTTTTTGATGGCTTAGTGGCCAATATGTTAGGATGGGAAGCGACCGGAAGTGATATGGGGGGCCAAGCTTGGTACACCTTAACAATGGCAGTTTCTCCTTTCAATGCCAATACGGTTATAATTGGTGGAGTAAATTCTTGGAGATCTCTTGATGGTGGACTTACTTGGTCGATTATTAATCATTGGTGGGGAGATGGTGTGGTTGCTGTTCATGCGGATAAGCATTTTCAAGTATTTCGACAAAATGGTGATTTATTTGAATGCAACGATGGTGGAATTTATCTTTCAACCAATAAAGGAACCACCTGGAAAGATAAGTCGAATGGATTAGTGATTGGTCAAATGTATAAATTGGGAGTTTCAGCAACTGAAAGAAATGAAACAATCACAGGTCTACAAGATAATGGCACTAAACTTTTATCGGGTGGAAAATGGTTTGATGTCAAGGGCGGCGATGGAATGGAGTGTATTATTGATTATAAAAATAGTGATATACAATATGGAACTTACGTTGAAGGGCAAATTTCTAGAACGCTAGATCATTGGGTCAGCGAAGTGGAAATTCAACCTGGAGATGCGGGCAGTGGTTCTTGGGTGACACCTTATATTATCCATCCAACAGATCCTGAAATTTTATATGCAGGTTATTCAGATGTATGGAAAACAACTGATAGTGGTAATTCATGGGAGAAAATTTCCTCTCTTGGAATTTCTACTACAATTACGTCTATGGCAATTGCTCCTTCAAATCCTAATTTCTTATACGTGGCAATAGATAATAGAATATGGAAAACAAGCAATGGAGGTAGTTCTTGGACAATAGTAACAGGTACTTTACCAATTTCTTCCACTGATATTACTGCTATTGCGGTAAAAAATGATGATGAAAATACACTTTGGGTCACATTAAGTGGTTTTAACTCTAATAAAGTTTTTCAATCAACTGTTGGTGGAACTTATTGGGTTAATATTTCTGCAGGTTTACCTCCGCTTCCAGTGAATACGATTGTGCAAAATAAACAGTCGCTCGACGAAGTTCATTTATTTGTGGGAACTGATTTTGGCGTTTTCTTTAAAAAAGGAACAAATGATTGGGTCCCTTTTAATACTAATTTACCAAATGTAAAAGTAAGTGAACTTGAAATATATTATGCGGCATTTGTAGATAGTAGTTTATTAAGAGCAGCAACGTATGGAAGAGGTTTGTGGGAAACGCCCATCTTAATTTCTGATTCCCCAATGGCAGGAATTGCCGATTCATATTCGCATTGCATTGGAAATTCAAACGATTTAACATTGGTAAATTATGCCGGTACAATTCAATGGCAACAATCATCCACTGGAATCTCAGATTGGAATAATGTGACAACCGGGCTAGGCGAGAATACGTCTGTTTATACTGTAAATGGTTTAAGTACAACAACTTATTTCAGAGCTGAAGTGTCAATGATTGGTTTGCCCCCGATCTATTCAAATGTTGTCGGATTGTACTTGTTACCTGTAGTTACGATGGCATCAATTCCGAAATTGTGCGCAACAGATTCTGCTTTTGTTCTGACAGAAGGTTTGCCAATAGGCGGCGTGTATTCAGGAGAGGGAGTGGTTGGCGATAAATTCGATCCTTCGATAGTTCAATTGGGTTCATCAATTGTCACCTATACTTTTTCTAGT
Organism: Chryseobacterium gleum; assembly: GCA_945888595.1. Lineage (GTDB taxonomy): Bacteria > Bacteroidota > Bacteroidia > Flavobacteriales_D > Crocinitomicaceae > CAIUKX01. Next base: position 7,447 of record CAMDAO010000066.1, read on the forward strand.
TCAAGCGAATGTTCGTCTTCTGTTTATCGCAGTGTTTTAGTAGAAGATTGCAATGCAACCAAGGTTTTTGAAGGATTAAATTATCTTATTTACCCCAATCCAGCAAAAGGATTTTTTAAGATCTTCTATAATAATAAAGAGTTTGTATCGATGCGATTAATTGATGCTTCAGGTAAGTTGGTTTTGACACAAGTTTTATCACCTTCTGAAACAGAAAAAAATATTGATGTCAGTAAATATGCCAATGGAAAGTATACGATTCAATTAATTTCACTTGTTAAGAATATTGAAATTCAATTAGTTATTTCAAATTGAGGTTCTTTGCATAACTACAAAAATTACTTCGTTTCCAAAAATAGATTTTTTAATGCGTCCGATAAATGTTCATATTCAAAAGTAAAACCATAATCTATTATTTTAGCAGGTGAAACTTGACTTCCTTCGAGTAAAATGATGGCCATTTCTCCAAACAAAACTTTAAGAATAAAAGGAGGGATCTTTGGTAAGAATAAGGTTTTATGAAGTGTTTTAGCAATTTCTCTAGTTAACTCCAAGTTTGTAACTTGATGAGGGGAAACCGCATTGATTGGACCATTGCACTTTTCTTCTTCAAGTATAAATTTATACAATTTAACCAAATCATGAATATGGATCCATGGTGCATATTGATTACCAGTCCCAAGCGCTGCGCCGATACCATGTTTTATTGGGTTACTTATCTTCTTTAAGGCGCCTTCATTTTTTGAAAAAATAATTCCTGTTCTTACCGTGACGACTCTTCTTGCTATGTTATTTAATAAAAAAGAATTTGCCGAATTCTCCCATTTAAGACAAACTTCACCCAGAAAATCACTTCCGTTAAGACTTTCTTCCGTGAAAATTTCAGATGTCGTTTTTGTACCATAAAACCCTGTAGCGGAAGCTGAAATAAAGGTTTCAATCTTAATTTGATGTTTTTGAAGCTCTTTTAATAGTAGTTCAGAACTTTCAACGCGACTTGATAAAATGATATCTTTGGTTTTTTTACTCCACCTGCTACTTGCAATTGAAGTACCCGCAAGATGAATAATTGTATGAACTCCAACCAGCGCTTCAGTCTCTATGAAACCTTTCTCTATGTCCCATAAATATTCGTTTTCTTTTGTTTTTTTTCGAGTTAAAAAACGAACGGTGTATTCATTCTCAAGAAACGACCCCAACTGTTTTGCCAGCATTCCATTTGCCCCCGTTACTAAAATAACTTTTTTCATTTCTTAACAATATTATTTAAAAGCTCTTCATATTCTTTGAAACGATGTTCTCTAGTGGGCTTGATTTTTGGCTCAGTGGAGAAATACAATAATAAACAAGGACTAATTGAATTGTATGTAGTTACAAATTCATACCTATTCAGTTCATTATTTTTGATCCGCTGTTTTATCTTATTGTGATACGGGTACATGAATTCTATCGTTAATTTTTTAATAAGATATACCAGTTGAGAGAAGTGGCAATGATCAACCAAACAAAATAGGGAAGAATGAATAAGGAACTAAATTTAACTTCCTTCCAATAAAATAGAAGAATGAACCCAATTAGGAATGTCAATAAAAGAATAACTATTAGACCTAATAACATGTTTTGGTAATAAAAGAAGATTGGATTCCATCCCACATTCATTATCCACTGTACAGTAAATAAACCAATCAGAATTTTTTTATTCTCAATTTTAGGCCAAGCAGTTGCTAGATAGATGCTAAAAAAAATCATAATGGATGTCCATGCTGCGCCAAACACCCAACCTGGCGGCGTCCAAGGGGCCTTCTGAATGTTTTCGTACCAACTCGAAGAAACACCAGCACTTGTGAAGATACCTCCCAGCGCAAGTGCTCCGAAATTGATAACTAAGAATAGTATCAGTCTAAAAATCATGGTATTTTATTTTTGTCAATTACTCAATTTTTAAGGTTTTATTACTCTTAAATAATAATCAACCTCTTTTAGATATAAATGTACAAATTTTTGATCGTTACAATTATAGGTTTATAGAAATGATTTCAAGAATTGTTTGAATTTTAAAGTATCTTCTTTTTCCAATCAAATAATCGCAAGTATCCAATGGAAAGAATCCCCATACATCCAAAGTAAATATATTCAACGGACCAAATCCAATAAATATCTAGTTTTAAAATTTTGATAAAAACGTAGGAGACCACTAAATAGACGAGCACGCAAATTACTTCAATTACAAAAGTAACCATCGTATTTCCGCTGCCATTGATTGTTTGGAAGTATACACTGATAAAACCAAATAGGAGGGTAGAGACAGAAATCAATCGAAGGATTTCAGCACTTTTTTGAACGTATTCTTTGGAGGGATTGATGACGGAAATTAAATTTGTTGGATAAAATGTAGCACCTAAAACGATAACAGACAAGAAAATCATGGTGAGTAGTTGAACTCTGCGTTGAATTATTTTTAATGATTTGAAATCTTTTTTTCCTATGTATTGAGAAATATAGGTTTTCGTGGTCGCGGAAAATCCCCAGATGGGGATGAAGGCTAAAAAGTAAATTGCTCTAATGTTTTGAGAAACAGTTAGTTCAAATTTCCCGATTTGTTCAATCCACGTGAAGAAAATAGTCCATGTGGAAAGAGCAATCAACCCTTGAAACATAATTGGACTGCCGACTCGAATTAATTCTTTAAAGGAATCCAAATTGAAAGAAAAATGAGCAAATAGTGCATATTCTTTTCTTATTTTACTGAAAATCAAAAAACTAACTAAAAACAGCATGCCCAAACCATCTGCTAAGGTCGATGCTAAAGCGGCTCCTTCTAATCCCATTTCAGGAAAAGAAAATTTACCAAAAATCAACAAATAATCTAAGATTACGTTGGATGAGGCGGTGATAATCGCACCTACTAAAACAATCCATGTTTTCCCTGTAGCAAAGAAAAATGCTTGAATGGAAAGTGAAATCATCGCGAAAAAGAGAGCATAACTTCTAATTGATATAAACTGATTTTGTGCAAACGCTAAATCCGGGTGTTTCGAATAGCCCCTCAAAAGTGAAGGAAAAATAAGCTGGAGAAAGAGAAATAGTACAATTGCAAGTGCGCAATGTGTTAAAATGGAAGTCCCGAAAATTCGTCCAATTGCGCCTAAATTTTTCTGACCTATTCTTCGTGCGATTAATATTTGAGCCCCATCACTCATTCCAGCAATGGCTAAAAACATGGTGACATAAATTAAACCTCCATTTCCTGCCGCATCAAATGAAAGGGTACTGTATCTGCTTAAAAATGCAGTATCTGTTAATAAAACAATCGATTGAATAAAGCTCGAAACCATCAAAGGTAGAGCAACACTTAAAATTGTTTTATAGCGCAGATCAAGCATTAGTCGACTTGTAAAACTAATCCTTTTAAGTATTCACCTTCCGGATGAAATGCATTGATTGGATGATCCGCTGGTTGGTGCAATTGTTCTAATATTCGAACACTTCTTCCGGCTTCAATCGCTGCTGCAATAATCGTATTAGTGAACAAAAACTTATCAACTACTTGAGAACATGAAAAGGTGAAAATGATACCACCTGGTTTTATTTGACGAATCGCATGTGCATTCAATCGTTTGTAACCTTGTATCGCTTTGTGACGTTTTTCTCTGTGTTTAGCAAAAGCTGGCGGATCCAGGACTATAATATCATATTCTTCCTCCAAATCCTTCATATATTCCATTGCATCAGCTACAATCGATTTATGTTTTTCTCCAAAATTATTAATCTCAATATTTGCTTCTGTTAAAACGATTGCTTTTTTTGAACTATCTATCGAATGAACCAAGGTTGCACCTTCTTGAAGTGCCAATAAACTAAATCCGCCAGAATAGCAGAATGTATTTAAAACTTTCTTTCCTTTAGAATATTTACCTAATAAGAAACGGTTTTCTCGTTGGTCAATAAAAAATCCAGTTTTTTGGCCGTTAATCCAATCTATTTGAAGTTTTACTCCGTGCTCCAATGCTAAGTGTGGTGTTTCACAAGCGCCAAATAAATAGGCATCTTTTCCTTCTGCTCTTTGCGGCAATGTATCGGAAGATTTAGAATAAATAGCAAATACCATTTTCCCTAAAGCGTGTTTTAATCCTTCACAAATTAATTCAACTGAATTGTACATTCCGATACTATGACATTGAATTACTGCCACACCGTTATAAAAATCGACAATTAAACCAGGTAAAGAATCTCCTTCTCCATGAATCAATCGACAAATGTTTGTTTTTTTATCTATTAAATGTAGGTTTTTTCTCAAATTGACAGCATTTCCAATACGTTTATTGAAAAAATCTTGGTTCAATTCTTCCTCTTCAAATGTTAGAATACGAACAGAAATCGTAGCGTGTTGATAATGGCCTCTTGCTAAAAAATGATTTTTATGATCACACACTGTTACCACGTCACCATCCTTAAAATCATCCGTATCACTTGTAATTGCGCCAGAAAAAACCCAAGGATGCTTTCTTTCGATCGAATTAATTTTATTTTTATTGATGTTAATATACTTCATAAGTTACGTGTAATTAATGAAAATAATTTCAATTTTCAAGCACAAACGTACGAAAATTAGTTTAGACTTCTCTCCGCAACAGATCATTCGATACTTTCTAAAAGAGAGAAAAATAGCTTAAAAATAAACGGGTTGAATGGGTTTTTAATTAGACTCAGATCCCTTTTTCATCAAAGTGCAAGAGCAGTGAAAGCGTCTAAATATAGGATGCGAGCAAAAATTAAAGGGTTAAAATTATTTTGAGGTGCTGGTATTAAATTACTATTGAAATCCTATTTGGATAAAAAAGTAATTCTGTGTTTTTTTTATTGTGTCATTTCCATTTTATTCCAATTATCTTTTGACTAATTTTATTTCATAATTATCAAGATTTATTTGACTCCTATTATACTATTAATAAACATTTTGAGGATTGAATTGGAATGTGGCTTCAGCCCATTCAAATATAATATCCCCATACAAATCGGCTTTAGCCAAAACCTATAAATACTGATTTAAAACTAGAGAATGCTATTCTTAAAATAAAATGATAGTAACTATTATTTTGGCTAAAGCCGATTCATTTGATTTTTTTATTACCTCCAGCTAAAGCTGGAGGCATTTTAAATGAATGGCTATTAATTAACATTTCTGAATTTCAAATCAATCA
>CAMDAO010000067.1 GCA_945888595.1 Chryseobacterium gleum
TCTGCCTCTTTCGCTTTTACTTCGAATGGCTTTAAATGCATTAGATGGAATGATGGCGAGAACCTATGATATGCAAAGTAAAAAAGGTGAAATTTTAAACGAACTGGGTGACGTTGTTTCTGATTTTCTGATGTTTTTCCCACTCTTTAAGTTATTTTCTATTCGGATGGAAATACTAATCGCTTTTCTTTTTATGTCGCTTGTCAATGAATATGCCGGAATTTTAGGAAAAGCAATTGTTGGAATAAGGCAATATGACGGTCCAATGGGGAAAAGTGACAGAGCCTTTGTGATCGGGTTTTTAAGTTTGGTTCTTTATTTTACAACAAAAATTACTAGTTACATGGATTCCATCTTTCTTGTGATCACAATTCTTCTTGTCCTGAGTACGTATTTCAGAATTAAAAAAACGTTAAATCATAAGTGAAATGAATATAGATAAATTTTTAGCCAACAAAGAAATCGTTTTTATTATCCTTGTAATTGTAGGGATATTGGTGTTTTCTACCCTCTTGTTTTTTATATGGGGGAAAATGAAACCGCAAGCAAATTTAACCGAACTAAAATTGCGCACAAAATCATGGTGGGGAATGGCGACAATGTTTATTCTTGCAGCAGTGATCAATCCTTTAATCTCGTATTTTGCCTTTGGCCTTTTATCATTTATGGCTTTGCGTGAATTAGCAACAATTAGTAAAAATGTCAGGGATGCGGATCGACGCGTGCTAATTTGGTGCTATATTGCGATTCCTATTCAGTATGTTTTGGCTTACAATGGATTGTTTAATTTGTTCGTAATCTTCATTCCAATCGTAATGTTTATCTGGATTCCTTTTATGTTGGTTATGCGAGGAGAAACAACCGAAATTGGTCGATCAATGAGTGTATTACCAACGCAATTAATGCTAACTGTTTTCTCATTAAGTCATTTGGCCTTCTTATTATCTCTCCCAGAAATAGCAGGATTTAATGCTGGTGGAAGGGGTCTTTTATTATTTATCGTTTTCATCACGGAAATTAATGATGTGTTTCAGTTCACATGGGGTAAATTATTGGGGCGTCACAAAATAATCCCGAAAATTAGTCCAAACAAGACATGGGAAGGTTTTATTGGGGGTATTTTGACTACAACTATTATTGGTTATTTTCTACGATTCTTAACTCCTTTTAGCGAAATTGAAGCTCTTGTTGTCAGTTTTATCGTCGCTTGTGCAGGTTTTGTTGGTGATGTAGTTGTGTCGGCTGTAAAAAGAGATATTGGATTAAAAGATACTGGAACATTGATTCCTGGGCATGGAGGTATTCTTGATAGAATCGATTCATTGTCTATCACAGCGGTTGTTTTCTTTCATATCGTATATAATTTATATTATTGTTAGCGCATGCATAAAACATTTCTATTCATAATTTATTCTATTTTAATGCGTAATTTTTTACGGGTAATTGTGGGTATAAAGTATGTCAATAAAGAAGCATTAAAAAAATCCGACCCTTTTATTATTGTTGCTAACCATAATAGTCACGTGGATGCCATGGCACTTATGTCTGCGCTTTCATTTTCTCAATTAAAAAAAACGCATCCAGTAGCGGCTGGCGATTATTTTGGAAAATCTCCTTTTAAAGCTTTTATTACCCGATTATTTACAAATTCTCTATTGATTCGACGTTCTAAGGATGCGGACGGAGCAAACCCGATTGATATGATGAGCGATGCTCTTCAAAAAGGGGATTCACTTATCTTGTTTCCGGAAGGATCAAGAGGAGAACCACAAAAAATGCAACAATTTAAAAAAGGAATAGGAATCATTTTACAAAAAAATCCAAACATTGCGTATATTCCAGTTTATATGACGGGGATGGGAAGAATACTTCCGAAAGGTGAAACGCTTTTAGTACCTTTCGATTCATACGTTATTTTTGGTGAACCGACCTTTTGCGCATCTAGGGATGTTGATGAAATTGTGCAGGAAATTGAACAAAAAATACTGGATTTGTCAGTTGATTTTCAAAAATCAAAATTTGAGTAAATAGGATGTATTGAAAAAGGTTTTACTGTTTTTTTAAACCTTGGGCTGACAAAAAAACATTATTTTTCAAGTTATCATTTTTTTTATTTTGTCAATTTTATGCATTCTGTCAATGGAATAAGTCGAACTCGTTTTATTTAGATATTCATAAATTATTACGCTTTTTTCTAGGAAAAGAAGGACCTTTTCATTTTTAAGATCCTGCCCTAAAATAAAAAACAATTCTGCCATTTTTTCCAAATGCTGCTCCCCAAACTTTTTTTCTGTTTTTAAAAACTCCACGAGGTTTTCATTATTAACTAATAACAAGGAGTTTAAATCTATATCTAGTTCATTTTTAATAGCTTGGGTAGTTACTTCGACACTGTCCATAATTTCTCCTGTCCCTTTTTTCTTTAAAAGGTCTGTGAGTATTTTACCTAAAATCCTCCCCAAAAGATCAATCTGTCTCAGAAAGTAATCGTCTTGTCGCATTTTCTTTTTTTTAAGCGAATATGTATGCTAAAAATACAAAATTTCCTCACTCCAAATATAGCAGGATCTTTTACCAGTGAAAATAATTTTGAAAGAAGAACATAGCTGTGTTAGCCATTTCGATTCAATATTAACCTAAGCGCGTCAGATATTTTATGGTATCCTTCTGGAAAATAATTGCCCAGTAAAATTATTTGTCTAATTATAAAAATTAAGAACGTATTATCTTTACGTTTAGCTATTTTACCTACAAATCATAGTTAATGGTTACTTAAACCTTATGCATTTAATCTACTTTATCATCTTCATTTTTACCGCTTCAATTTCTAAATCTTGGATGATTTGCAGATATGAATAATATTCCGCTTCCACCTTTTCTACTTCGCTTAAACGAATTTTTCCTTCTAAATAAATGGTCTGTGTGACTTGAACGATTGTTTCTTTATCTTGTAGAATTGCTTTTTGAACACGTAACGCTTCCTCTACATATTTCTGTTGCGTTACAAGCTCTGATTTCTTTTTGACAATTTCAATTTTCTTATATTCAATCCAATCATTTTGTTCCTTTTTGGTTATTTCGTAAATCTTTTGTTTTCTAAAATATTCACCTTTATTATAAAGCGGGACATTTAAGCTAAAACCAATTCCTTGGTAGGCATTATTGCTCAATTGCGCAGAATAAGGAATAACAGGGAAATTTGGCTCTGCATAATTTTTATTACTTGAATAATATCCTGTTCCAACATTTCCATAGAAGGAGAGTGTTGGACTAATTTGTGTCTTATCCACTTTGTTTTGAAGTTCGATGATTTCTAATTTATTTTTTAAATCTTCCATCTGAAAATATTCATCAATGGTAATATGATAGCTGGAAATAGATGTTTTGTGAGATTCTAATTTTGTTTCATTCAGGACCGGTAATCCAATTAAAAAATTTAAATTAATTGTTTCAAAGGAGATTTCACGCTGATAATTTAATAAAGTAACCACTTGTGTTTTTATAGTAATAGCCGAAGTCAGTGTGTCAATTGCGCTTAATCTTCCTTCTTTTACTAATTCTGTTTGACGGACCTTAAACGATTTTAAATCGTCAATTATCTTTGCTTGTTGGTCTATTTTAAGTTGGACTTTCCAAATTAAAATACATTTTTCAATGATCTGATTTTTTACCTTCTCATTCATTCTTTCCATATCAAATGTAGAATTTGAGGATGTTTTAGCAAGTAAATTATTTTGTTTAAAGTATCTAAAACCTTGAAATAAAATGAATTGAGAAGATAATCCCAATGAATTAGAATTCACCACATTCAAACCAAAGGTGTTGGTAAAAGGATCTATTTTTCTTCCGTAATTACTATTATATCCAGTGTTAGCATTTAATGTTGGTAAAAATGAGTATTTCCCAAATTGTTGGTTGACGATGGATTGCTGAAATTTACTATCCTGAGAAATTGTATTTTGCACATTTTTAATCCCTAAATCAATGCAGTCTTGAAGGGTTAATTCTTTCTGCGAATAATTCACAAACGTAAGCGATAAAAACAAAAATAAAATATGGATTCTCATTTCTCGATTAGATTAATTACTTTTTCAAAAAATCGGTGGATGAGTCGTTTGTTTTTCGTTATTATTTTCGCGCTTCCCTTCAAGATTGACTTCACGGGAATATCCTGGTGATAGGTTGTAATCAGTTTTTTCGGCAATTGAATTTCCACTTCATACATGTCATTTTTTGACACAGAAGTAATCGATTTTACCGTTCCTTCTAACATCCCGAATTCACTTTTCGGATAATCAGAAACTTCAATAAATACTTTTTGACCTTTTTCAATTTTTCCAGAACCTTGAAGCGCAACCTTCATTAAGGCACGAAAATCATTTCCTTTTGGAACAATCACCAATGAAGCTTCTCCAGCTCTATAAAAACTTGATATATTTAACTGTTTGTTAAAGATGATTTTTCCTGAAAATGGTGCGACCCAAGCTGTGTTTTTTTTCCAATCTATAATTGAATTTTGAAGGGCACTGATGCTCAATTTAATGGACGCTTGCAATTTTTGAATTTGCTGTCCATCGTTGTAGATTGTTTCATTCAGATTTTTGATCAATGCATTTAGTTGAATTTCATTTTGAATCAACCCTTCTTTTTGATTTTGATATTGCTGCTGTAACTGATTTTCAATCTTTTCTTCCTGTAAATATTCTTCTTTTGAAATAGCACTTTTGGTCAACAAACGTTCAGAGGAAAGCATGTGAGTCTTTTGAAGAACAATTTCTTTTTCAATCAATTTCAATTTTCGATTGGCTATTTCTTGTAACTTTTTCCGCTGTGAAATTTCATTTTGAATTGAAGCTGAATTCTTTTGAAAAAAATCACTCTTTATTAATTCATTTCGTTCTTTAATTAATGATAATAAGCTCATCCAACTTTGTTGCAAAGCTCCCACATTTATTTTTTCCAATTCAGTTGAAATGAACACTTTTTTCATCTGAATTGAATCCGGTAATGTCACAAGAAATCCTTGAATTAACTCAATATGTTTTGGATTAATTTCACTGTCAAATTGCGCTAAAATATCCCCTTTTTCAATCAATTGTTGATCTTTTACCTGTAAATCAACCAGTTTTGCATACATTAAATTCTCAAATTCAACTGGCGGGTGATTACTGTGAATATGTACTTCTCCTATTAATTCATCCGGATAGGATATCATCCAACTCAGGGCTAGCAATAAAAGAATAAAGAAGAAAAACACGGTGTTCCCAGACCGCACTAGCCAAGAAGGCGGAGCAGAAAGAACCTCATTTAGGACTTCACTTTTTAGTTCAATTTTTATTTTATCTTTTTCCATTTTTGTTTTTTTTTAACCACAGAGTGCACGAAGTTTCAAAGGAGTAACACGGAGTTCTTTAAAAAAACTTTGTGAAAATCTGCGCTTTAACTCTGCTTACTCTGTGGTTAAATTTACTTAGCTCATTTTTTCCATTTTTTTTTAACCACAGAGTACAAGAAGTTTCAAAGGAGTCACTCTGAGTTCTTTAAAAAAACTTTGTGAAACTCCGAGCTTTAACTCTTCTTACTCTGTGTTTACATTTACTTAGTTTATTTTTTCCATTTGTTTTTTTTAACCACAGAGTAAACGAAGTTTCAAAGGAGTCACACGGAGTTCTTTAAAAAAACTTTGTGAAACTCCGAGCTTTAACTCTGCTTACTCTGTGGTTAAATTTACTTAGTTCATCTTCTCCAACTGCAGCTGATTTTTCACTAAACTAAAATACGATCCTTGCAAATCAATTAATTCATGATGCGTTCCTTTTTCTATTATTTTCCCTTCTTCCAAGACCACGATTTGATCTGCATTTTGAACAGTACTCAATCGATGGGCGATTACAACGGTTGTTTTTCCTTTAAAAAATTCGTTTAGATTTTCCATAATTACTTTTTCATTTTTGGCATCCAAAGCACTTGTCGCTTCATCAAAAAACAGGAAATCTGGGTTTTTATAGACTGCTCTTGCAATTAGGACACGTTGTTTTTGTCCAGTACTGATCCCCATTCCTTCTGCACCAATTTTTGTATTGTAACTTAAAGGCAAACTTTCAATAAACTCTCGAATATTTGCCACCTTCACAGCATGGAGTAATTTCTCTTTGTCAACCACCTCATCTCCAACGGCTATGTTACTAGCAATAGTGTCTGAAAAAATAAATCCTTCTTGCATCACAGAACCACAATGCTCCCTCCACGATCTTTGCGAAATAGTATTTAAATCCGTTTGATCAAGTAAAATCTCACCCTTAGTTGGTTCATAAAATCGAAGCAACATTTTCATCAAGGTCGTTTTACCACTTCCACTGGAACCGACAATGGCTGTCATTTTATTGGCAGGAATGAATAAATCTAAATCTGTAATTACATTTTCTTGCATTCCTGGGTAACGAAAATTCACATTGTTAAAAGTAAGAGAATGAATTTCAGGTAAAGAATGTATGAATTCACTTCCTTCCGGCTCTTCGTCTTCTTTGTTGTGAATTTCACTCAAACGTTCAATCGAAATTTTAGCATCTTGGTACGCATAAATAAAAGAAAGAAATTGAGCAATTGGCGCATTTAATTGTCCTATGATATAAGATATTGAAAGCATCATACCTAAAGTTAAAGAACCGTCGATAACTAATTTTGCAGAATAAAAACTAATTAAAATATTTTTAAGTTCGTTGATGATGTTTGCCCCACTTCCTTGAACTTGCTCTAAACGAAGGCTTTTGATATGAATTTTAAACAACCTTACTTGCAAGTGTTCCCAACTCCAACGTTTGTTTCTCTCTGCGTTGTGCAATTTTATTTCTTGCATTCCTTGGATGAGTTCCATCACTTTTGAACGCTCATCGCTCATTTGAGAAAACCGTTTGTGATCAAGATCTTTTCGCTTTTTAAGAAAGAAACTTACCCAGAAGAAATAGAGAATGGTTCCAATAATAAAAATGACAAAAATCGGGATACTATAGATTGCTAAAACGATTCCAAAAACAACAAAATTAAAAGCAGAGAATAATACATTTAATGATTGATTGGTTAGCAATTGTTCTATCCGCTGGTGATCTCCTATCCGTTGCATGATATCTCCCGTCATTTTTGAATCAAAAAACGAAATGGGCAATTTCATTAATTTTATTAAAAAGTCGGAAACAAGCGAAATATTGATTCGCGTTGAAAGATGGAGTAATATCCAACCTCGTGATATTTCGATAATTGTTCTTCCTAAAAAGATGAAAAGTTGAGCGAAAAGAATGAGATATAAAAAATGTAAATCTTTGTTTTGAATCCCTATATCAACCACACTTTGGGTTAAAAAAGGGAAAATAAGTTGTAAAATACTGACAGAAAACAACCCTAAAGCCAATTGAAACATGAAGCGTTTATAGTTAGAAAGATATTTCCACAAAAACCCCATACCTTCTTTTTTAGAAATATCATCGTCTTCTTTTTCAGAAAGTTTTGGAGTTGGTTCTAGTAAAAGAACGATTCCTTCTTCTGTAGTTTCTGTTGCGTGCTTTCCTATCCAATTATCTATGAATTCTTGTTTGGAATAAGTTAGTAAACCGTGTGCTGGGTCTGCGATGAAGACTTTGTCTTTTTTGATTTTGTAAACGACTACAAAATGGCGCTCATTCCAAAAAACGATACACGGTAATGGAGCTTCTGCGTGCAGTTTTTGAAAATTTATTTTTACACCAAGTGTTCGAAAACCAATTTTTTCTGCTGCATCAGCTATACCTTGAAGTGAGCTTCCGCTGCGTGTAGTTTCGGAGAGTTTGCGTATTTTTTGGAGAGATAGTGATCGTTTGTGATACTTTGCAACCATGCGGAGACAGGTTGGCCCGCAATCCATGGTGTCTGGTTGTTGGTAGAATTGGAAGTTTTTCATTCTGCGTCGACCTCTTCTTCACTCCATAAAAGAGCATTAATTTTCGCAATTTTTTCGTGGTTAATTGAAAAACCATTTTCAGTATAAATCACCCCACATTCATTTAGACTTTGAAATCCTTTTTCAGTTTCCCATTTACTTATATATGGGTTATAACCACATTTAAGAGGTCTTGAAAATTTATCATCTTTATTATCAGTAAAAGCGCGACAATCATTACATACATATCGAAATTCACAATCTTGACAGACCTTAATTTCATCTTTACTAATATTCCAAAATTCTGTTTGCAAATCAGATTCTTTAATATTTATAACATTCGTAATATTTCCAATTGCTGAATTCATAGATGGACAATTTTTTATGTTTCCTTTATGATCCACACTTATTTTTTTAAATAAACATGAATTGTACTTCATTGCTTTAAGGACATGCCCTTTATTCCTAGTAAAAAAGTAGGGAGATATTTGGCCACAATTATTTGCTGACAATATCGATTCTGGAGTAAATATCACTTCTTTAAATCCAAAATTATGTGGTTTTTCATCCAAACTAATTGAATGAAAAATAATTGCACTTATTTTTAGGAATTTTTTTTTTCTATCTAGAATATTTTCATATAAACTATCAAAAGGCAATAAAAGATCTATACTTTCTACACTTGATAATTCTGTCATTTCTAAAACTATATCTAAATCTTCAATAAGAAATTTGTCAAACCATCTTATTTGAATATGTTTAACTTTATATTGATTAAGGAAATCAATTGCTCTTCTTATAGAGTATTCTGATTTTAATGAGCGATCAATAATCGCATTTTCAATTATATTTGGAGAGTCATACTCTAAATTTAGTGGAATTAAATTTTTCCGAATATTTTTAGGTATTTCAAATATCATGTTTTCTTTTAACATATAATTAAGCGACTCATTATCAATATTTTCAATATCTGTTTCTGTTTCTAATTTAAAACCAATATGATACCAGCAATCATTTTGAAGGTCGATTAACAAGTTTTTAAAGTATCCTTTTACAAAAACTACATTACTTGCTAAATTTAATATGTTTCTTTTCATTTTTAAATAATTAAAAGTGGATTAAAACATAAACTTATATGGCTTACAGAATTTGATTTTTCTATTCCCGTATAGTTTATTTCTTTTACTTGAATTGATTTTATTTCTATTGTTTCGTCATTTTGAGCTAAACCAATTCGTTCCGAAATAAACATCAAATCCATTGGGAAAAAATCTTTATGAATATATGATTTTTTTGATAAAAAATTAATTATATTTTTCTCCATAGTAAATCATGTTTTTAGCAATTTCTTTTTCTAAATAAAAATTACATTTATTAGAAATAGATGAAAATTGTCCCCCAGGATTTACTTCTAAAAAATAATATTTGTTATCCTTTGATAAAATGATATCTAAGGATCCTGTTTCCATTCCAATATAGACCATAAATTTTATAATTTTAGCCTGCAAATTTTTAGGCAATTTGTAAGGGACAACTCTATTCATTTGTTCTGGATCATAGTTTCTACAATCATCAAGAGTGTTTTCTTGACTTTGTGAAATAATAGCAGAGCTCCAGCATACTTTATTTAAATAAAAAACTCTAAGCTCGAGTATTTTTTCTATTTTTTCTTGAAATAGAGTTAAAGGAAATGTATTTTTGAAAGTAGCAATAGCATTTAAACTTATAGATTTAGTTAGTTGATGATACATTTTTTTTGTAGTTTTATTTCCGAAAAACATACCTGTATCTAAAGCTTTAGTTATGATCTTCACCTTCGATTTAGCCCAATCTATTAATTCTTTTTTACTAATTGTAACTAATGTATCGGGAATATTTAATCCATTTATCTGAGCTGCTTTTAGATTAATGATCTTGTTGGTTCGACTGCCATTATCTTTACCATATTTAATATTCTCAGAAAAGAAATTATCAACAATTTCTCTTTTTGACATCTCATAAGTAGTAAAAAAATACTTTACATTGCTTTCAGTATCAAAAAAACTACTAGGGCTATGGAATGAATTTGTACTATTTAACAATCTAATTAATCCCCTTCTAAAAAATACAACTTTTTTCACCTCATTAGATAAAATAACCTCATTTGAAAGGCTAAGAACAGTTTCATTTTTATTATTGTTTAATTTAATTGAACGAATATCAACTTTTTCAAGATCGGTATTTACAATTCGTACATTACCCCCATAGTATTTTATCCAGTCTGCAATGATTTTAGTTGTATAATCACCAGTAGCGGAAACAATAATATATTTAATAGTAGACATGATATTATATAATCAGTTTATTTACAATTAGGATCAGCAGGTAATTTCTCTAATCCAATATTCTTCCGTTTTTCATTTACTAACTCTAATTCAGGGCTACAAAATAATTTTTTACCGTATGCGCCATAAAGAGGTGTTTTTTTCATCATCAATTGACACCGATCATACCAAATTGCATAGTCCCATCCAGGCATATTTCCTTTTTTTAATTCATTATTAAAGATAGGTAATAACTGCTCAAAATCTTTTTCTAAAGTAAAATGTAAAATTAATACTACTGAAATTTGATTACCAATTCTTTTTAAAGAAGGATAACCAAATTTCTTAGTTAATCGTATAAATTTTTCTTTATTTATAGAATCATTTTTTGATTGAAAAACCCATAAAGAGTCATTGTTTAATTGATTTTTTTTTGAAGTATTTGCTCTGTAAAATTGATCATCTTTTAACATGAGTCTCAAATTTTTTCGCCATTCTTTTTTATCACTAAAACTTAGTTTTTGACAAAAAACATTATAATTTGTAAAACAAAAAATAAATATTAAAACATGTTTCATAAGTCTAAATTAAAATAAAGGTGTTGCATTTTATTTGCAACACCCAATAAAATTATAGTTATCAAAGACCAGCTGGTTGTTCGTAAATTGAATCAACTTTATTTCTAAAAAGTCCACATAAAGTAACTTCGTCACAGTTACCATTTGTCATTGTTGTTTCAACAACTTTTCCGCCATTAATTGTCTCTAAATTGACTTGATTTAATTCAAATCCGCTAATTGAATTTTTTTTCATAATTAATTTTTTAATCTTAAATCACCTACTCTTTTTATTTTTTCTTCACAATAACATTTTCGGTACACCGCTAATGTAAAGATGCGTATATCATCTGTTCGAGAAAACAAACTTTATTACGTCTTTCAGAGAAAGTATTCCCTTACTTTCAATTTTTCTCAATTATTTTTCAATTTCTTAAGCAGTAAATACTACTTTAGAATTACCTAATAATATAATTATTGTTCCTCCTCTACTGCCATATTCACCAAAGCTTAATCCTCTTAAAGATATAACTACCAAGGTGATCTCATTTACGCCTTATAAAAAATAAAAAAGCCTTTTATTGGGTTTTAATTTGGGGGCTTTTTCCGCCTATTATCTGTAATAATTAGTATCATAAAAATCCATATTTTTTCTTTCTTTCAGCTAAATGTTCTTCATCTTTAATTGGAACATCTTTTAAAAATCCATAATATTGGTAACCATAAAATTGTGCTAAAGTTCGGTCATACATTAGAAAACAATCACTTGTGATTTTGCCTGCTAAATATGTTTTTTCTATATATGGAAACATTTCATTCCAAATTTCAAATGTTTGATACGATTTAATATTATGAAGAAAAACAAAACTCCAATTTATATAAACCCCTATGCCTTGATCAAAATCATTTGGTAAAATACCATTTGAATCACATAATTTTAAAAGTATTTTAAGACTTGCGTAGTCCTTTTTTGCAATCACATCCCAAACGACAGAATCTAAATCTGTAAACCCAACTCTCATTGCTTGATCTAGTATGCTTAGTTCCTCTATCTTTTTTTTCACTTCAAAAGATTTAGGATTATTTTTTACCCATACAGGATAAAGTGAATCAGATTGTTGAAACATCCAATTCTCCATTTTTTTTTCTTTAAGTACCGATGATAATTTCGCTTCAGAACTTTCCTTTGATTCTAAGGATAAATCATATTTTGAATATTTATAGCCATGCTTTTCTATTAAATTTTGCATTGTAATTTTAAAATATTCAATATCATTATTTTGTAATGAGTTAACTGCTACGAACTTTTTAATATTAGGATCTATTTCATGTTTTTTTTCAAGTGAAATAAACAATTCTTTGGCCTTTGGATAATTTGTAATAAGAATTGGACCTATGCTATCCGAAAAGAACTTAGAGGATGGATTTTGGGCAAAATATAAATTATTCGTAAACAAATAAAATAGTACAATAGATATAGAATATATTTTCATAAACTGATTTTTTATTTAAATTTTAAAAAAGTAAGGGAGAACACTCCCTTGCTTCAACAATAATAATTTTATAATTTTATTAAATACAACTTATTGTGATTTAGTTGTAACTTTTTTATTAGTTTATATTCGTTGATGTTTAACTTGACAGTGCAAGTGTACTTATAAAAAAAGAAATAACACCCATAATTGTAACTTTTTTTTAGGTAAAACTAAAAAAATACAATTAAAAAACTTCTGTAAACCTTTGTTTAATTGAGTTTTCTGATAGAAATTTATTTGGTAAGGTTTGCTTAAAAACTAAAAAAGCGGGTGCATAATTGCACCCGCTTC
>CAMDAO010000068.1 GCA_945888595.1 Chryseobacterium gleum
GGCAACATCAGCACCGGAAATATCATCTTTTGGAGTGGGGATATTAAAAATATTACAAAGTAAAGGAAGTGACGTGTAGGATTTATAATCTCCAAACTTCCATAATTCCATGGTGTCTAAATGAGGGACTTCCCATGGTTTTTTTCCAGCAATATCTAATACAACGGGAAGTTGCAATCCATTTACAAGCATTCTGCGACAGATATAAGGGAAATCAAACTCTTTTGCATTGTGTCCACATAAAATATGTTGCAAGGTGTTGTATCGATCATCAAGCAAGGAAATGAATTGACGCAATAATGTTTCTTCATCATCATGATAGAAAGATTTTAATCGAATTTGCTTTGATCCCGTTGATGTGGAATGCACAAAGCCAACGGAAATGCAAATAATTTTTCCAAACTCAGCATAAATGCTCGATCTTTCACCGTATATCATTTCATACGACTTTTCTTCATTGTGCATGAATCTTGTTTTGGATTCAAATAAATGCTTTTTTGACGAATCGAGATCATCATATTTATAGGTTTGAGGGGCTGTTTCTATATCTAAGAACAATACTTTTTCTAGGTTGACTTTTTCTAACATACGTTCAATTTGATTACTTTTTTATTATTCATTACTTGGTCCTAATTATTTTATCCTATTTTCATTCAATTATCTCCTGTTAAGTCCATTCTTGTTTTTTCATTTTTTGAACCATCTCCCCTCTTTTTCCTGAGTAAATTATCCGTTTTAAGAAAATACTAGCCGACTTTTCATATCTAATTTAATCAAATAGTTGAATTAATGCAAGAATAATAAGATTTTTTAATTCCTGAAACAATCTCCGAAAAACATTGCAAATTCGACAGAAAAAAGGCAATTTTGTTGTAAAATAATCGGATGGCAGAAGATTTGGAAATAGTGGGAAATACCAAAGAGGAATTATATATTAATTTAATTCCTCAAATTCAAGCCTTAGTTCAAGGAGAAACCGATAGAATAGCCAATTTAGCGAATACTGCTGCAGCTTTGAAAGAAGCTTTTGGTTTTTTTTGGGTTGGATTTTATATGGTTCAAGACAGTGAATTAGTGCTAGGTCCTTTTCAAGGTCCTATTGCTTGTACACGCATAAAATTGGGTCGAGGTGTTTGTGGGCAGGCTTGGGCAAATTCTGAAACACTTTTAGTGCCAGATGTAGAGCAATTTCAGGGACATATTTCCTGCAGTTCATTGTCAAAAAGCGAAATTGTTGTTCCTTTGCTCAAAAATGGGATTGTCATTGGCGTTTTAGATGTTGACAGTGAGCAACTAAACGATTTTGATGGAACCGATAAATTCTATTTAACTCAATTGTGTACATGGCTTTCAGAACGTTTATAATTGTTGGTGTTCTTTTTTTAATTCATTCATGTGCACAAGTTGGAACTTTGACAGGTGGCGAAAAAGATATCATCGCGCCGATTCCAATCGCATCTAAAATGAATCCAGAAAATGGTTCCACTAATTTTACCACCTCTGTTATAAAAATCCCCTTTTCTGAATACGTTAAATTGAATAATCCCGAAGAAACAATAGTGATTATTCCTCCCCATGCAAAACTGGATACTAAATTATCGAGGAAAACGGTTTATATTTCATGGAATGATACGTTGAAAGACAATACTACGTACACAATTTATTTGAACGGGACCATCAAAGATTTAACCGAGGGAAATGATTCCTTGATGCAATATGTTTTTTCTACCGGTAACTTTATTGATTCCATTTCATATCAAGTAAAAGTAATTGATGCTTTTTCGAATCAACCCAAGAAAAATTGTTTGGTCGGTTTATACGAAGGAGCTACAGATTCTATACGTCCCACTTATTTTGTGAAAACAGATGAACAAGGGCTAGCAAAATTTGCGCATTTAAAAGAAGGTGAATTTTCAATTCTTGCTTTTGAAGACACGAATAAAGATATGTTACTTCAATTAGATGAAAAAGTCGCTTTTAAAAAAGAGAAAATCATTCTCACTCCTTCAGTTTTGGATTCAAATTCTTTACTTTTAGATTCTATTCCTCTTAGATTATTCAAGCCAGAAGTAAAGCCCAGGTTGAATAGTATTACCTTCAAAGCACCGGGGATGTACTTAATTGGTTCAACTCAATCGCTTATAAATTCTAAGTTTTCCTTGAATAATAGTCCACTTGACAAAAAACAATTTGAATTAATATCTTCAGATTCTTTACGTTTTTTCTACCATTCAGGCGATAGTGCGAATGTTGTATTTAGTGCTACTTCAGAGTTATTTACGGACACCATTTCACTTCGTTTATTAAAAAAAGAAAAGGAAGGGAAATTGAGCTTTTCAAATAATTTAATTGACAACTTTCTTTTCCCTACAGACACCTTAACAATTTCATTTTCCGATATTATAACTGAATTTGACACGACTCTTTTTACGTTGGTAAATGCAGTAGATTCTAAAAATATTTCATACAATAAAATTCTTTTTAAAAGAAATCAATTATTCATACTTTTTACAAAAGATAAAATAAAAGCTGTCGAATTCAATTTACTTCCAAATGCAATAAAAACAGTTTCAACCACTTTGAAAGATTCAGTAAAATTAAATTTTCAGCTAAAAAAAGATACTGATTTTGGGTCTATAAAATTGGATGCAAGTGCTTATTCAGAGCCTATTGTTGTAGAAGTTATATTGGGAGGAAAAACAATTCGATCGATTCCTTTACACGATAAAAAAGCAACATTAATAGAACAATTAGTTCCAGGTGATTATTCTTTTAAGGTAATAATAGATGAAAATAAAAATGGGAAATGGGATGCTGGGAATAGAATATTGAACTATTTTCCTGAAAAATTACTCACTTTTTCTGAGATAACTAAAGTTCGAGCGAATTGGGAAATTGAAATTAAATTGACTTCAAAACCGTATTAAAATGGGTCAAAAATTTGATGTTCAAGATGATGTAATCAAAAAAGCATTCAGTTGGTGGAAAATTTGGTTGGCTATTTCAATCGGTCTTGCCATTGGTACTTGGATGATCTACAAAAGCTTGAATCAACAACAAATGATTCCTGTAGAAAATGGCAAAGGAGATTATGTCTGGATGGGGAATACTTCCACAAATACACCAAATTTGTCGGCCATTTCTGATTTTAAAAAGCAAGCAGGGGCTAATTATAAAATCGAAACATTATCGGACACCTTAGCTTCAATTAATTGGACTGCCAGTTCCTTTTTATGGCTATTAGCCGCCATTTTTTTTATGATTGGTAGAGATTTTTTTTACATTGTTCGAATTAGACTTCTTGCAAAAGGAGGGCTAACATGGAAAAATGGTTTTAATGTGATTATGCTTTGGGAATTTGCTTCCGCATTAGCACCTGGCGTTATGAGTGGAGCTTCTGTCGCGATGTTTATTTTACATCGAGAGAAAATTCCTTTAGGGCGATCAACTGCAATGGTTATCGTTACCGCGTTCATGGATAATTTATTTTATCTTTTATTTATTCCAATTATTTTTATTTTTATAACGCAAGATTTTTTATTTCCTGTAAATTTTTCAGGAGCAACTCCTGTAAAGTGGGTGTTTTGGATTGGTTATTCTTCAAAAATAGTACTGTGCTTTTTCTTATTTTCATGTCTTTTTCTTTTTCCTACATTAGCAACTAAAGTTTTGGCAGGTATTTTTAGTTTACCGTTTCTAAAAAAATGGAAGGTCAAAGGCATAAAGACCGGACAAGAAATTGAAATAGCATCCTACGAATTCAAAAGTGAACCTTTTCGTTTTTGGCTTTGGACATTTTTGGCAACAATTGGGAGTTGGCTCTGCAGATATTTAGTGATTAACTGTATTTTAAACGCATTTTTCAACCTAAATTTATTGGATAACCTCCAGATCTTAGGAAAACAATTTATCCTATGGTTGCTGATGATGGTCAGCCCAACTCCTGGCGGAAGTGGAGTTGCTGAATATGCTTTTGGAGAACTGATGTCCTCTTTTTCAACCTCAGTGATTCTGATAGCTGGATTAGCGATTCTGTGGCGATTGATTTCCTATTTCCCGTATTTATTTATTGGCGCGATTATTTTACCTCGGTGGTTGAAGAACAAATAAGCTGAACTTAGGTTAATATTTAATAAATACATTTTTAGGTTCTGTAAAAAATCGCAATGCCTCCAGTCCTCCTTCTCGTCCAACGCCTGAAGCCTTCATTCCTCCAAAAGGTGTTCTAAGATCTCTCACCATCCAAGAGTTGATCCATACAATTCCAGATTGTGCCTCGTCTGCAATTCGATGTGCTCGTTTTAAATCAGATGTCCAAAGTGTAGTTTGTAAACCATATTCGGTTGAATTTGCCATCATTACAACTTCTTCTTCTGTATCGAATGGAGTTATGGTAACCACAGGTCCGAAAATTTCTTCTTGGTTCGTTCTGCAATCATAGCTTAATCCTTCAATAACCGTCGGCCGCATATAATATCCTTCATTATAAGGCGCTTCGAGATGAACTCTAGTACCACCAGTCAAGACCTTACCTCCTTCTTGTTTCGCTAATTCGACATAGGATAGAACTTTTTCTAAATGAGGCAATGAAACGAGTGCGCCCATTCTAGCATTTGGATCTGTAGGGAAAGAAACAACTGTTCGATTTACTTTTTCTACAAACGCAGTTTTAAATTTTTCATAAATAGGTCGCTCAATGAAAATGCGAGATCCGCACAAACAAATCTGACCTTGATTCGCAAATGAGGAACGAATAGTAGTGCTCAACATGTCGTCAAAATCACAATCGGCAAAAATAATAACTGGATTTTTCCCCCCTAATTCTAAAGATAATTTCTTAAACATGGGAGCAGCCGTTCTTGCTAAATATTCGCCTGTTTTTGAACCTCCAGTAAATGAAATGGCTTTGATTTTTTTATGTTTTACGATAGCATCACCCACCTTGTGACCTAAGCCATGCAAGATATTTAACACTCCAGCAGGAATTCCCGCTTCTTGTGCAATTTTTCCTAATAAATAAGCGGTGTAAGGAGTTATTTCAGATGGTTTTGAAACGACGCAATTTCCTGCAGCCAAAGCAGGCGCAATTTTCCATGAAAATAAATACAAAGGTAAATTCCATGGAGAAATACATCCAACAATACCAATTGGTTTTCTCAGCGTATAATTAATTCCTTCTCCTTCCATATAATGTGATTCAGAAGAAAAATGAGTAATTGCAGTTGCAAAAAAATGGAAGTTAGAAACAGAACGAGGAATATCAACATGCGCCGCAAGAGAAACAGGTTTCCCGTTATCTCTCGATTCTGCCTGAACAAATTCATCCATTCTGCGCTCAATTCCTTCTGAAAATTTTACCAGAATCTTACTTCTTTCTTCCGTAGTCATTTTAGACCAAATAGGAAATGCTTTTTCAGCAGCCTCAACAGCCAATTCGACATCTCTTTCGTCTGAATCAGGAATTAAACAATATACTTTTCCCGTTGCAGGTTCCATATTATCTATATATGAATCCCCAATTGGAGCAACATATTTCCCGTTGATAAAGTTTTGTATTTTTTCCATTTTTCTAGATTCTAGACTTTTAGAAATTAGATCGCTATGCTCAAAGACTGATGCATTTTGTTAAATCCTTTAGTCAACTATAAATTCAATTTTTTCTATTCAATTATTTAAAATAAACCTTTTTTATTTGAGTTTCAAAGAAACGGTCTATTGTCTTAAAGTCTAATTTCTATCACAAAACTTTCACGTTATAACCTTCCAATTGTTCCAAATAATCATGAGAATCAAAATCTGTCTCATTTAATAATATCAATTTTTCAGATTTCAATTCTTGCCTTTTAATACTAGTTAAAAATCGTCTGAAATCCTCCTTTGTTTCTAATATAATTCCAGGAACTTTAGTGCTATTACCAAATTCGTCTTTTGCTACCATTGTAAAATAAGACGAGTTACAATGTTTTCTTTCTCCATTTCGTATATTTTCAGAATCAACGCGTATACCAACTTCCATCGAAGTATTCCCAACATAA
Source organism: Chryseobacterium gleum (assembly GCA_945888595.1). Classification (GTDB taxonomy): domain Bacteria; phylum Bacteroidota; class Bacteroidia; order Flavobacteriales_D; family Crocinitomicaceae; genus CAIUKX01. The sequence goes on from CAMDAO010000068.1 coordinate 6,036, forward strand.
TTAACAGAGGCTTTTAAAGTTACCAATTCCCCAACTTCGATGGGGCTCAAAAAATCTACCGTATTTACTGATGCCGTAACACAGTAATACCCGGAATGCTTTGAAGCACAAGCAAAAGCAATTTGATCCATCAATGAAAGTATAAATCCTCCATGAATTTTTCCGCTAAAATTTGAATTATTAGGAAGCATCAATTGAGAAATTAACACTTCAGAATCTATTTTATTTTTGAATGTTTTTTTCATATTTCTTGAATTTTTAGACTTTAGATCTCTATTCTTTTAGACTGATTAAAAGTGTGAAAACAGAAAGTTATCAGTCTAAGATCTAAAATATAAATATCTACTATTAATGTCTTTTTCAAACTAAAGATAACATTTTATCCATCACTTCTTGATTATCCCAATTTGTATGAATATTTGAAAGACTCATAACTTCTTCCATAATAGCATCTTGATCAATTCCATTTTGAAAAACGGTATGATAACGAATATGACTGAAAGTAACTTGAGAATACAATGGAATCCACTTATCTGGATACAAAGCACTGAATTTACCCTCTATTTTTTTTCGGAGTAAAAAGTCTTTATTTCCTGTTAAATCTCTCATTTCGACGTAATTTCTTAGTGATAAATCAATAATTGCATTTCCGTCTTTCACTCTTTCCTTCGAATATGCACTTAAAAGCCCTTCCCAATTACCATTTGATTCTTCCAACATTTCTTGGAAAACAGTACAATCTTCGAAGCCACAATTCATTCCTTGGCCATAAAAAGGAACGGTTGCATGCGCAGAATCACCTAGTAATAAAATTTTGTCTTCATAATTCCATGGGCTGCATCTCACCATCACTAGTGAGGATGTTGGGTTTTTCATGTAATCATCTAATAATGTTGGCATTAAAGGAATAGTATCGATAAATGTTTCTTTGAAAAAAGCGCTCACTTTCTCTTTTGTATTTATTGTATCAAAAGATTTCTCTCCAAACATAGGAAAGAACAATGTGCACGTAAAACTACCATCTAAATTTGCTAATGCAATCATCATGAACTCTCCTCTTGGCCAAATATGTAGACAATTTTTATCTAATTTATGAGAGCCATCTTCATTTGCAGGAATTACTAATTCTTTGTACCCATGGTCTAAATATTTTTGAGAATAATCAAACATGGGTGATTTTTGCATTCTAAAACGAACCGCTGAAAAAGAACCATCCGTAGCAAAAATGGTATCAAAAGTATGATTTTCCTCTTCCTGTGTTACACTGTTTTCAAAAATCAATGTGTTTGATTTCAAATCAACATCCTTGCATTTTCTATTAAAATTATATTTGATGGATGGATAATTGTCTGCCAAATTCATCAACTTTTGATTTAATTCACCTCTAGGAACTGAATAAATCGCTTGATCCTCTTTTCCATATTGTTGGTAAGATAATGTCCCGTCTAAAGCATGCATACAACGTTTGTACATTGGAATCGAAATAGCTTTGATATCTTCTTCAATTCCAGCTTCTCTTAAGGCTTTTAATCCTCTGTCAGAAAGTGCCAAATTTATTGATTTTCCTGCTAATAATTTCGCTTTACGTAAATCCGGTCTATTTTCGAAGACGGTTACATCATACCCTTTTTTAGCCATCAAGATAGCTTGCAAACTTCCTACTAATCCTGAACCTACAATTCCTATTTTTTTCATAATTCTGTTTTTTTAGACTTTAGATATTTAGACAATGATCCTTCCCTTTGGAAACTTTTAGACTGATGCGTCATAATTAATAACACCAATTCATCAGTTTAATGTCTATCATCTAACATCTATTTAAATAGCTTTTTCTAATATTTGACCGAAGTAATAAACGTCTTCAAAGGTGTTATATAGTGGTGCAGGAGCAACTCGAATAACATTTGGTTCTCTCCAATCAGAAATCACACCTTCATTCGTTAACGTATCAAATAATTCTCTCGCTTTTCCATGCACTAAAATTGATAATTGTGCGCCTCTTTTCGTTTTATCTCGTGGAGTAATGATTTCAAAAGAACATTTTTCCTTATTTCTCTCCGAAATTTCATCTACAATAAACTCTAAATAAGCGGTCAATAAATCTCTTTTTTCACCGATTCGATCCATCCCAGCCTCCATGAAAACATCCAGAGAAGCATTATGTGCTGCCATTCCTAAAATTGGAGCATTACTTAATTGCCAACCTTCTGCTCCTTGCATTGGTTTAAATCCTGGCTCCATTAAAAATCGCGTTTCTTTTTCATGTCCCCACCAACCAGCAAAACGAGGAAGTTGCGGAGAATTAGCATGACGCTCATGAATAAACATACCCGAAACACCTCCCGGAGATGAATTTAAATATTTATAACTGCACCAAGCGGCAAAATCTACTCCCCACTCATGAAGTTGTAAGTTAATATTTCCCGCAGCGTGCGCTAAATCAAATCCTGCAATCGCTCCCACTTTATGAGTCGCTTGGGTAATTGCTTGCATATCGAATAATTGTCCTGAATAATAATTTACTCCGCCGATCATTACCAACGCCAATTCATCGCCCACTTCTTCAATTTTGGCTAAAATATCTTCCTCACGAATCAAATGTTCACCTGCTCTTGGAGAAATTTCTATTAAATTCTCTTTCAAATTTAACCCATGAAATTTCACTTGAGATTCTAATGCATATTGATCGCTTGGAAACGCTTTTGCTTCACATATTAATTTTGTACGCTTCCCTACTGGACGATAAAACGACACCATCAATAAATGCAAATTTGTTGTTAAAGAATGAGTAACAACCACTTCAATTGGCAAAGCACCAACCACTTCAGCGACTTTATTTGTTAAATTTTCATGGTAAGAAAACCAAGGTTTTTTCGCTAGAAAATGTGCTTCTACCCCATAAGTTGACCATGCCTCTAATTCTTCAAGAATATAATCCTTCGTAGATTTTGGTTGCAATCCCAATGAATTTCCAGTAAAGTACCGAATTTGTTTTTCATGAAAATTAGGGATATTAAATCGATCTCTAAAGGATTTCAAAGGATCTTTTGCGTCCATTTGTTGCGCAAAAGAAAGTGAATTTTCAAAATGACTCATTATACAATAAACAGTTTATGGGAATAACACTCCCTATGATGTTTCAAATATAACAATTTGCTAATTATTTTATCCTCGTTTTATGATTTTTAGTGGGAATGGTGATTAATTCTCTGTGAAAAGAGTAGAAATGTAGTAAGTGGAATTTTTATTTACCTAGTAAAGACACTTTTTTACAAAAAAACACGTTCATTTGAAATAATCTTTTTTAGATCAATTTTAAAATTAATTGGGCGTTCATTTTTTGTTCCTTCAAAAATCTGATTGAAAAACAAAATAATACCTTAAATTCGCGCACTAAAAGTTAGATAATAATGGAAATTGAACATACGGAATTAGAGCAAGAAAGACAAAACCTACTGCTTTTTATTTGGAAAAAACGCAAGCCAATTTTGATGGTTACTAGTATTGCTGCTGTGTTATCTTTAATTGCTGCGCTCCTAATGAAACCTCTGTTTCTCTCGACAGCAATCGTTTTTCCTGCAGCAACTAGTTCTGTTTCTTTTTCAGAACAACGGAATGCAAAAGCTTCTTCAATGGATTTTGGTGAAGAAGAACAGGCAGAACAATTGGTTCAAATACTTCAATCTTCTAGAATTCGCGATCTTGTAATTCACCAATTCGGATTAATGGAGCATTATGGAATTGATTCCACTGAAGAAAATAAATATTTTAAACTACTAAAAGAATATGAAGGTCATATTAGCTTTGTACGAACGAGGTATGGCTCAATTTCTATTGATGTTTTGGATGAAAAACCGGAGTTGGCGGCGGAAATTGCTAATAAAATTGTTGATTTAATTGATACAGTAAAAAACAGTATGATTGCTGAAAGAACGGTGCCTGCTTTTGAAATCAATAAACGGAAGAGAGATTTATTGGATCAAGATCTAAAAACAATTCTGACTCAATTAGATACTTTAGCTGATAAAGGGGTTGTTTCTTTAGAGGGAAGAGCAAATTTATTTACGGCTTTTGTTGAAGCAAAATCTGCACAAGACCGAGATTTCTTAAAACAGCAAATTGATGTCAACCTAAAATATGGTTCTAAATTCGATGGATTAGAACAAATGCGAGATGAAAAAATTATCAAATTAGAGAAATTTTTAGACTCGTACGAACAAGCAGAATCAGATGCATATACCAATTTTACCCATAAATTTATTGTGGAACGAGCTGTTGTTGCAGACAAAAAAGACAAGCCAAAACGCATGATTATCGTTCTACTAGCAACATTGGGAACATTTATTTTTATGGTCTTCCTTCTATTGATTAATGAGCGATTCAAAGAATTGAAAAAACAAGCTTAAATTTTGTTTAAAAATAATAAATCTCTTCTTTTATTAGGCGTACTATACGTTTTGTTAACCTTGTATTTCGTTTGGAATGATCAAGCCTATTTTTCACTTGCTTCCCTGGGAATTCTTGCTGTTTACTTTGCTGTTTACTATACAGATAAAACTTTTCTTGCCATTGCCTTTTTTACACCTTTGTCGATTAATATAGAGGAGTACACTCAAAGTTTTGGATTATACGTTCCAACGGAGCCAATCTTGTTTGGAATGATGCTTCTGGTACTTATGATTAATATAAAAAAACAGATTTTCCCTACTGACATTTGGAAAAACCCAATCATTTGGACTGTTTGCTTTTATATTCTTTGGGTTTTTATTACTTCAATAACAAGTTCTTCCCTCCTTATCTCCTTTAAGTTTTTGCTTTCTCGCTTGTGGTTTATGGTGCCTTTGTTACTATATGGCCCCGTTGTTTTTAACAATGAAAAAAATATTCGAATATTTCTCTGGCTATATATTATTGGGATGATGATTGCTATTTTGTATACATTAATCGTTCATGCATCGTATGGTTTTGGCGAACAAGAAGGGCATTGGGTAATGTTTCCTTTTTTTAAAGATCATACGATTTATGGGGCTATGGTTGCCTTTACTGTTCCTATGGTTTTTGGAGTATACTTCTCAAAAAAACATTCTCCTCTTATTCAAGCGATATTGTTAAGCTTTATCGCTTTAAATATAGTTGGACTCTACTTTTCATATACACGCGCTGCATGGTTAAGTGTTTTTGCCGCTATCGGTGTGTGGGGATTAATTCATTTTAGAATTAAATTTACTTTGATTGCAGGAACGGTTGCTGTGGTTGGAACTCTACTGTATTTTTCTTGGGATTCTATTCAAATAAATCTGTCTCGCAATAAGTCCGAACACACCACAGAAGATTTTGGAAAAAAATTAGAAAGCGCCACCAATGTTACCACAGATGCTTCTAATTTAGAGCGATTAAATAGGTGGTCCTGTGCAATAAGTATGTTTCAAGATAGACCCATTTTTGGTTATGGGCCAGGAACCTACGCAAATGAATATGCACGTTTTCAAAGACCCGAGAACTTAACAATCATCTCGACAAATTTTGGTGATGGAGGAAATGCACACAGTGAATTTCTCGGACCTATGGCTGAAATGGGATTTTTGGGATTAATTGCAATGCTGCTAATAGTTTCTGCAATATTTTACAAAGGAATTCATCTCTACCTTCAATGGCCTGATAAGGAAAAAGAGATGAAGACTTTAATTCTTGCCATGATATTATCATTAACAACCTATTTTGTGCATGCCTTTCTAAACAATTTCTTAGATACTGATAAAGCGGCTGTTCCTATTTGGGGATTCTGCGCGGCTTTTATTGCCTTAGAGATGAAGTTGAAGAAAAAAGAGTTGTATCACCAATGAATTGCTAATTTCCCAATTGTTGTTCCACTTTCTAACTCTTCATGTGCTTTCGCAATTTCAGATACGGGATAATTACCCCCAATTTGAGGAACTATTTCTCCCGCCTTATACAATTGAACAACTTGCTGCAGACAATGCGTCATAATTTGTGGTTTATTATCGGCGATTTTCAACATGTTTACGCCCAAAATACTTTTTGATCTCATCATTAATCCAATTGGAATTACCATTCCCATTTTTCGAACAAAATTTAATGTCGATAAAATACCCCATTTTGTTCCTGACATTTCTGCTCCCCCAAAAAGTAGTAATCTTCCTCCTGAGCCCAACAACTTGAAATCTTTTTTGAATGTTGCACCTGCGATTGGATTATAACTGATGTCCAAACGGGCTCCATTTAAATAGTGTTCCATTTGTTTTACATAATCACTTTGTTTGTAATTAATTACAAAATCTGCCCCCAATGATTTTACTAAATCATGTTTCAATTCTGAACCTATTTTAGCATACACAACCGCACCCATTTTTTTTGCTAATTGTATTAAAATAGTTCCAACACCACCTGCAGCTGCATGAATTAGAACATGATCTCCAGCGCGTATTGGTGAAATAAAATTGGCCATATAGTAAGCCGTAACTGATTGTGTACATAAAGACAAAGCATCGCCAGCATTCATGTCTTCAATTTCGACAATAGCGGTTTCA
>CAMDAO010000069.1 GCA_945888595.1 Chryseobacterium gleum
CATTCTGATCAAAAGTGGGAGAATATACCGCAGGAATCAGGAAATGTATATTCTTTTACCAATGATAATTTAAATGAAAGTCAAAAGAATGCTGTAAAAGCAATTGTTGAAAATGAAAATATTGCCGTTATTCATGGTCCTCCAGGAACGGGAAAAACAACAACATTGTTAGAAGGCATTCTTCAGTTAGTGGCAAAAGGGGAGAAGGTAGTAGTTTCTGCTCCAAGCAATGCGGCAGTAGATAATATCGCTAGGGGACTAATCGAGTTGCAGTTGAATATACTTCGGGTAGGAAATACAACCAAGGTAGATGAAACGGTTTATCCATGCACTACTGAAGGTAAGATGTCAGACAGCAAGCAGCAAAAGGAAATAAAAAAATTAAAAATTAGGGCTGAGGAGTTACGCAAAATGGCTAACCAATATAAAAGAAATTTTGGTAAAGATGAGCGTGAGCAAAGAAATTTATTACTCAAAGAAGTAAAAAATATTCGTAAAGAAATCAAAGACTTAAGAAATTATTATGAAGGACTTTTGTTCGACCAGGCGAAAGTGATTCTAGGTACTCCAATTGGCTTAAGTGATTTTGTTGCAAAAGGATATCAATTTGACACGTTAATCATAGATGAGGCAGGGCAATGTATTGAGCCTCTCGCTTGGGTTTTATTTCCTTTAGCGAATAAGTGGGTTTTAGCGGGCGATCATCTCCAATTACCTCCTATGGTTTTGTCTGCGGACGCTGTTAAACTTGGATTTAATAGGTCTATTTTGGAGTATTGTTTTGCAAATACGTCAAATGTTCATTTTTTAAATATTCAATATAGGATGCGTAAGGCGATTGCTGATTTTTCTAGTAATTATTTTTACAAAGGGGAATTAAAAACGTCAGAAAATTTGAAAAATACAGGTGTACACATTTCTTTTTTTGATACGGCTGGAGCAGGTTTTGAGGAAGAAAATGGAGGAAATGGAATGAGTTTAATGAACCAGGGAGAATTGGATGTGGTTCAGAAAATAATTGATTCAGAAAAGTTAGATACTAAAAATATCGCTTTTATTTCTCCTTATTCTGGACAAGTAGCATTGGCAAAACTAACTTTCTCAAAGGATTTACTAGTTAGTACTATAGATAGTTTTCAAGGGCAGGAAAAGCAAATTGTTATTCTTTCTTTAGTGCGATCAAATGACGAGTCTAAAATAGGATTTCTTTCTGATTACCGTAGGATGAACGTTGCGCTTACGAGGGCTAAAGAACAATTATTTGTGATTGGTGATAGTTCAACAATTGGTAATGATCCATTTTATTCTTATTTTCTCGAATATATGGAAAAAAATGAAGCCTACAGAAGTGTTTGGGAATTAGAATAATACTAAATAACTAATTGGGAACATGTAAAACGCCTCCTCTTACGTTCTGAGAAGCACCTGTGACTGATGCTAAGGTGTTTGTTTCCTCAGCTAAGTATAGTGCGCCAAGGAGTGCGAAAATTATCGCTTCTTTAAAATCAATTATCTGATCGGATGGAATTATAATTTCTCCTTTGTAATAGTGCTTAATTCGTTCAATTAGAAATTTATTTTTAGCACCTCCACCGGTTATAAAAACCGACTTAAGGTTATTATTGTTCAATGTGTTCGAAATTTGTATCGCCTCATGCTCAATAATTGTTCGTAAATTATTTTCAATGTCTCTATCAAATTTTATCAAAGGATAAAAATGCTGAGTCAACCATTCGGTGCCCAGTGATTTTGGACTTGATTGCGAGTAATATTCTAAACTGTTTAAAAGGTCTAAAAGGAAGAAATTAATCTCACCGGAAGAAGCCAATTTACCATTCTTATCATAGGTCATTCCTTTCGAAAGGGCTAATTTATTAAGTGGTAAATTACCAGGAGAAATATCAAAAGCATACATTTTATCGTCTTTAGAAAAACTGATATTCGTGATCCCTCCAATGTTTAGAAATGAATCGGCTAAAGAATTAAATAAAAGTAGATCACCCTTTGGAACTAAAGGAGCTCCTTGACCGCCTGCAATAACATCTTTACTTCGAAAATCATTTATTACAGGGATATCTGTTATATAGGATATACTTGAACCACATCCAATTTGACAAGTAAACCCATTGTCAGGTTGGTGAAATGTGGTATGTCCATGAGAAGCAATTGCAGTGATATTTGATTTTTCGATCTGGTTTTTTTGAATGAAAGAATTGACCATTTCACCAAAAATTGACCCCATTTGTTTATCTAATTGTAAAAAAAGAGGTACATTTAGTTGAGTGCAGTGGGTCAGTTGGTCAATAATTTCTTGAGGATATGGAATGGTTTCTGCTGCTAATAATTTATAATGCCATTCATTTAATTCGTTTATATCAAATTGTACATGCACAATGTCAAGTCCATCCATGGAAGTGCCCGACATTAAACCAATTAGTTCATATTTTCTCATTTTATAAAAATAAGAATTTATGTGTAGTATTCAAATTATGGAGATGCTTTTTTCTAAATTTTCAAAAGATACGCCGATAAATAATTAAATTGATTAATAAAGTTTTTAAATTTATACCAATATCCACTGATTTTTAATCAAATCAAATAGAGAAATAGGATTAATAAAGTTAAATTTGTACATCTTATTTTAATATAAAATATAAACGAGTTAGATATGAATTTTGAATTAACTGAAGAACAGATTGCAGTTAGAGATGCCGCTAGAGATTTTGCTCAAAATATCTTAAAACCTGGAGTTATTGCTCGAGATAATGAACAACGTTTTCCAAAAGAAGAAATTAAACAGTTGGCTGAACTAGGATTTATGGGTATGATGGTAAGTCCTGAATATGGCGGTAGTGGAATGGATACATTATCATACGTCTTAGCGATTGAAGAGCTTTCAAAAGTGGATGCTTCAACTTCAGTTTGTATGTCAGTTAACAATTCTCTCGTTTGTTGGGGATTGGAAAAATATTGTACAGAAGATCAAAAACAAAAATTTCTTGTTCCTTTAGCTACTGGAGAAAAAATAGGTGCTTTCTGCTTGTCTGAACCTGAAGCAGGATCTGATGCTACTTCTCAAAGAACTACAGCAATTGATATGGGAGATTATTATTTGTTAAATGGAACAAAAAATTGGATTACAAATGGTTCATCAGCATCTACTTATATAGTTATTGCGCAAACAAATGTTGAAGCTGGACATAGAGGTATCAATGCTTTTATCGTTGAGAGAGGTGCGGAAGGATTTATTGTTGGTGCCAAAGAAGATAAAATGGGCATTCGTGGAAGTGATACACACACCTTGTTATTCAATGATGTAAAAGTGCCAAAAGAGAATCGAATAGGTGAAGATGGATTTGGGTTTACTTTTGCAATGAAAGCTCTTTCTGGAGGCCGCATCGGTATCGCGGCGCAAGCATTGGGTATCGCTGGTGGTGGTTATGAATTATCGCTTGCTTATTCAAAACAACGCCAAGCTTTCGGTAAGGAAATTTATAAACATCAGGCTATTGCATTTAAGTTGGCCGACATGGCGACAGAAATTGAAGCGGCAAAATTGTTAGTCTACAAAGCAGCTACTGATAAAGATGCTGGTAGAAATTATGACCAATCTGGAGCCATGGCTAAATTGTATGCGTCTAAAGTGGCAATGGAGCAAACGGTAGAAGCTGTGCAAATACATGGAGGATATGGTTTTGTGAAAGAATACCATGTCGAAAGAATGATGAGAGATGCAAAAATTACTCAAATTTATGAAGGTACTTCTGAAATACAGAAAGTGGTTATTTCAAGAAATATCTTAAAAGATTAATTGACGGATTATATAGTTTTGACTTTAAAAGCGATCGGATTCGATCGCTTTTTTACGTTATTCCTAAAACGAGTTAAAATAAATTTTCTAAATTTTCTAGTCCAATTCCTCGTGATCCTTTGAGGAGAATAAGGGAATCACTCACTGTGTTTTTTTTGAAGAAATCTATCGCTTCTGATGTTGAAGCAAAATATGTAAAGTCGTTTTCATCTATTTTTGAAAATATAGGTCCTACAACATAGCCGAAAAGATTTAGTTTTGTTGCTAAATTTAAAATATTTTGATGCTCCTGCTCCGATTCAGTTCCTAGCTCTAACATATCTCCTATAATGAATAGTTTCTTAGGATGGTTAATCATTGCAAAGCTTTCTAAAGCTGATTGCATACTTGTTGGGTTCGCATTATAGCAATCTAAAATTAATGTGTTTCTAGTTTTTTCCTTCACTTGCGAACGATTGTTCGAAGGCGAATATTCTGAAATTGCCGCATTTATTTCCTGCGGAGAAACACCGAATCTTACTCCAAAAGCGATAGCCGCGAGAAAATTGTAGAAGTTGTATTTACCAATCATTTGTGTTGAAATCAATCCTGATTGATAGTTTGTTGTTGACCATTCCATTTCTACAAAAGGGGAGAGATTTATTAACTTTCCAATGATATCACTATTTTGTCCTTGACTGTAGCTAAAAGTTTTAATGTTTACCGGCACATTATCTAATAAAGTTTTATCATCTCCATTAATAATAATCTCACCACTTATTTTATTGATCGAGGTGTACAGTTCTAATTTTGTTTTTAATACGCCTTCATAATTCTTAAAACCTTCCAAATGTGCTTTTCCTATGTTCGTAATTATTCCAAAGTTAGGTGTTGCAATTTCACAAAGTTCTTCAATATCTTTGTATTTATTTGCGCCCATTTCAATGATAGCTATATCGTGTTCTTTGGTTATTTTGAGCAGGGAAAGAGGTACGCCAATGTGATTATTTAAGTTTCCATCTGTTGCGAGAACATTGTATTTTTTTGAGAGTACTGCTCTTATTAATTCTTTAGTACTTGTTTTACCATTGCTTCCTGTAATACCAATTACCGGAATTGAAAATTTATTTCGATGATATTTAGCAAGATCTTGAAGAAATAGTAATGAATTATCTACAACCAATATATTGTCAGCCACTTTGAATTCTTCCTCGTCAATAATGACATATTTCGCACCTTGTTCTAGTGCTTTAAGTGCAAATGTATTCCCATTAAAATGATCTCCTTTTAAACATATAAATAAGCAATTCTTTTCTATTTTTCTCGTATCAGTGCACACACCAGTAGTATCGTAAAACAGATTAAGTATTTTGTCAGTAGTATTCATAAAATGAACTTAATTTTAATTTCAGTATATTGTAAATAAAAAAAACCATCTTTTGGATGGTTTTTTTTATTTTATTTATATTTCAATTTTGTTTTTGTTTCTTTTTCTTTTTCTCGAAGTTGAAGCCTTCTGGACTGCCAAGTCTATCCATGCAACATCTAAATCCTAGAGCACAAGTGGATTGATCTTCATCTAGGAATCTTCTATTTCCAGCAACCAACCAGTATGCTCTATCTTTCCAAGAACCACCCTTGTATACTCTTGATTTATCAGACACCAATGATGTCGGCCAAGAAGTCGGTCCTGTTGGTTTTACAGGAGAACCATCTAAACCAAACTCTTCATGTTTACTTTGGTACATAATTAGATTTGGATCCCGACTCGCTTGATTGATTTTGTTTTTTACATCATCATTTGAATAGACGATAGAACTTTCGATATCTCCATCAAGATAATCCACGTAGTCATCTTTACGGTAATTCAAACGCCCAATGTTTTCTTCTTCAGTTACATTACGGTATTTCATTTTACCAGGTGTATCAATAATAAATGAAGTGAAGCCTAATCTCAGCATTGATATTATTTCAAATGCATAATCAGTTCCACCAGGACTAGTTCTTAGTCCATTCGCAAATATACCATCAAATAATTCATCTTGAATTTTTGCATTTGCTTCATCGTCAAATTTATTATTTTTGTCAATAATGGCTGCATCAAGAACTTTATTTATATCTGCTAATATTTTTAATTCAGCAGAATCTTTTATGTTACCGTGAGAAATAAAAATAGGATCTGGCGCATAGCCTGTCTTGTATTGATTTCTTGAAGCAACTCCTTTTGACAATCCTTGTGGAATAACAGTGTCATTAGGATCATGTTTTGCAGCAGAAATACGTTGAAAACGGATACGTTCAAATTCGTTTACGTATTCTTTCATTCCATGAACATCAAAAGTAACATTAGAAGCTTTTAATTCAACGCTACCTGAGTTATTTAATAATTTCGTTTTGAAAACATTTCCTCTAAAAGGTCTGAATTCATCAAAATCTTCGGAAGATAATGGTCGGTATACATCAAGGACCCATTCAGAAACATTCCCAGCCATATGATACAAACCATAATCATTTGGCCAATACGATTCAACAGCAGCAGTAACATCTGCACCATCATTTAAATGACCCGCAACCCCCATATAATCTCCTCTTCCTCTTACAAAATTCGCACGAATTGTACCCATGAATTGTTGTTCATCATTTCGAACCCAATGCCCATCCCATGGATAAATCCTTCTTTCATTCACGTTTTCAGTACCCTCTCCTAAGTTTCCTATTAACCCGTAAGCAGCGAATTCCCATTCAGCTTCCGTAGGTAGTCTATAACGTGGCAGTAAAATACCATCTTCTTGGCGAACAATACGAGTTCCTAGTTTTTTACCTTGAATGTTATTTGGATTTAAATCTTGAAGATTTTCAATTACTTTTTCTTCGTACTGACCATTTAAATAAGCTTCCGTATTAAAGGTTGCCTCATCTCTTTGATCAATGTTATAATCTAAAATACCTTCACGAATTAACACATACTCATTAACTCTGTCCGTTCTCCATTTACAAAAATCTGATGCCTGTAACCAAGAAACACCAACAACTGGATAATCACGGTAGGCAGGGTGACGTAAATAGTACTCGACATATTTTTCACTAAATCCTAGTGGAGATCTCCATGAGTTTGTGTCAGGTAAAACGTTTTTTCCAACAACAGGATAGGTCTCGTATGCTCTAGAAATCCAATACATGTATTCACACCATTGGAAATTGGTAATTTCAGTTTGATCTAGATAAAAAGAGGATACAGTAACTCTTGATGCACGGTTGTTCCAATCGTACATAACATCTTGTTCAGCCCTTCCCATTGTAAAAGTACCACCTTCAATTAAAACCAATCCTGGACCTGTTTCTTGATCTACAAATGGCATTTTCTGGAAACCTCCAGTTTTAGGGTCATTGTATGCAGTACCGGTAATTGGTGAAAACTCATGGTAACAAGAGCTTAAAACCAACATAGATACTATTACTACTGAAAAATATTTAATGCTTTTCATATGATTTGTGTATTTATTTATTGTTTTCAAGATGACAAATTTAAGATATAAACGTAATATATGAGAAAAGTTACATGTTTTTTTTAAAAAGATGGACAAGATATAGTTCTAAACGTGACTGGCTTTGCTTTACAGTTTAGGTTTAATCCTAAAGAAACTTCGTGTGACCCGCCTGATACCCCATTATTTAGCTTCGAAACTGTAACGTCATAACTGTAGCCAATTTTAAAGGTGCCAGTATTAATTCCGAGTGATAAAATAAATGCATCTCTATTTCTAAACCATGCTCCAACAGTGAAATTACTGTATTTGATGTACGTTCCAATATTTAATTCTTGGAAACCATTTTGATATTGGTAAATAATATTTGGTAAAATCGAAGTTGGATTGTTAAATTTTGATTTACTACCTACTTTTATTTCTGCTCCCATGTGCCCAGTCAATCTTATTGGCATTTTAGAGTTGCCAACAATCATTGACTCATCTGGCTGATTCAAATGATGTGCAGCTAATCCGAAAAAGAAATGCTTGCTATAACCAACCATACCAGCAGAGGCATCGAAGAAACCTTTTGAACCACCTCTTTTTTCATCACCTGTTGCATAAATAAAACCTTTTCGAGGGTCTATCATGTCACCAAAAGTTAATTTGTTCCAGTCTAAAGATTTCTGATACCAAGCAGCTCTAGCTCCAAACATAACAGAAGTTTTTCTATTTAATTTTAAGTGGTACGAATAAATTAAACCAAGCATTGATGTTTTTATTGTTCCTTGACCTTGTTCATCATGTGTTGCGATGATACCAATTCCACCAGAAATATTTTTGAAAAATTGATCGTATGCTGCAGAATATGTTACGTAATTTCCAGATAAATTAGGCCATTCATTTCTATAATTTAATGCAAAACGAGGGCATCCATGAGAACCTGCGAAAGCTGGATTTAGATAGATAGGGTTTGAATAAAATTGTGTAAATGTAGGGTCCTGCGCACAAGCTTCTTGTGAGGCTATACTTATTAGGCAAAAAACTAATAATTGTTTAATAATTTTCATTAAAATGTTATAAATGAAACAATCTTCTTTAAAAAAGTTTAACGAAGGTAATACATTTAGGTTACAAATATTCTAAATCAATTGCAATTTTCAAAGTTTTTTTTCAACTACCTTCGTATTAATTTATATAAACTAGGACAATTTTTTAAAAAAATTATGGGTTGCGTTTTAGAAAGAATAATAGTAGTGACGTGAAAATTTTCACCTTATTTTTTAGAAGATATATGTGATTGGAGTTTTTTAACGAAGTTACTCCAAGTTTTAATATGGAATCCAAATTTGCCATGAGTAACAATTTTAAAAGTTAAGTTAATATTAATAAGCTGCACAATAAAAGTCGATGATTTACGTATATTTGTCACTACATTTATTAAATTATTGACTTTCAAAGAACAGAATGTATAAAAGATTGTTTTTTATTTTTTTAGTGCTTATTTTTTCACAAGTGAAGGGACAGGAAAATATGCACGTTACTATTTCATGGGAAACACCTAAAGAAATTGTATTCGCAGAAAAAAAAATAATTATACCGTGTATCACAGATCAAAATTTTGACTTAAAAAAACCTAATTTTTATTGGTTAACTAAAATTCAAGCTTCTATCTCATCTACTGCATCAATTATAAGTTATCAAACAGGGGAGGCGCTTGTGGAAGAAATTAATTATCTTCAGAATGAAGCTATTAAAGTGCCTGAAGTTTTAGCAGTGGATATGAAAGTAACCAGAGGTGGAAAAGATGTTTTTGCAGTGGCTAATTTATTCCCTTTTATTAGAGAGGATGGAGTGATTAAAAGGATTCTTTCTTTTGATGTTTATCTTGACACAAAAAAGACTTCTCCTAGCGTTAATCATCAAAAATCAACTGTTGCTTCATCTGTATTAGCTTGTGGGTCTGGTATTTGGTATAAAGTGGCAGTTAATTCAGATGGGATTTATAAAATTGATAAAACGTTCTTAGAAGCTTGTGGTATCTCAACAAGTGGCTTAAATCCGTCCTCGATAAATATGTATGGGAATGGTGATGGTAAATTGCCTGAGTTGAATTCAGAGACGCGAACGGATGATTTAGCGAAAAATGCAATTTATATTCACGGAGAAGCGGACGGGGTTTTTGATGACACAGATTATATTCTTTTTTACGGTTGGGGACCGAGTCGTTGGAGTTCAGATGGAATAGATGAGTTTAATCAAGATAAAAACATTTATTCGGATGCTTCTTACTATTTTATTAATATCAATTCTTCAAATACACCACTTCGTATTTCAGAAATTAATTCAAGTACTTTACCAATCACTCATTTGGTTACTAGTTATTCCTATTTCGATACACATGAATCAGATCTAGTTTCGCTTTTTAGTGGTGGTCAGAGATGGTATGGAGAATTATTTGATACAAATTTAGACCAAACATTTTCATTTTCTGTTCCTAATATTGATGTTTCCACTAGTGCGAAATTTAAAGTATCGATGGCTTCGAATTCTGGCTCCGGATCAGGGACAAGTCAGGTATATAAAATAAATGGAACAACGATTGGTTCATCAATTCTGCCGGTTGGTAATTTTGGAAGAACAGAAGTAGGTTTAACAGTAAGTATTCCAACTAGTTCATTACCGTTGGAAGTAATCGTTACTAGAAATTCTCCAAGTGTGAGCACGTATTTAGATAAAATTACTTTAAATGCCCGCAGAAATTTAGTTTTTACTGGATCGCAATTTAATTTTAGAGATTTAAAGTCCAAAGGGGCTTCAAATGTTGGGGATTTTACGATCTCAAACTTCGGCAGTACTTATTTTGTTTGGGATATTACTGATCGACATAATCCGAAAAAAGTAAATGGAGTATATTCAGGTTCAGCATATACATTTCAATTAGAAGTAGATTCTTTAAGAGAGTTTGTAGCTTCTAACGCTAGTACTTTTATGATCCCAGGACAAAATGGCTTCGTAGATTGTCAAAATTTACATGCTTTGGAGCAGGCGGATTATTTGATTATTACTCATTCCGATTTTGTTACCCAGGCAGAGCGTTTAGCAAATTTGCATCGAGCAAATGGTTTGAAAGTCCATGTGGCAACAACTGATCAGGTTTATAATGAATTTAGTTCTGGGATGCTGGACCCCACAGCAATACGAAGTTTTGGTAAGATGTTTTATGATAGATCTTCAAGTATGCCGGGACCAATTCTAAAGTATGTACTTCTTTTTGGCGATGGGACATTTGACCCTAAAAACAGAGTGCCAAATAATAATAATTATATTCCCACCTACCAAGTTTTGAATTCCGAAGATCATATTTCAGCGATGGTGTCAGATGATTATTATGGATTCTTTGATCCAGCTGAATCTATGCAAGCTTCTGATCTTTTGGATATTGGGATTGGCCGTCTTTTAATTTCTGATAATACGATGGCTCAGCAGCAAGTTGATAAAATAGAACATTATTTAAAAAATGGATCAAATTTATTTAGTTCTAGCACAACAAATTGCTCGAATTCTGGTGGAAATGGTAGTAGTACATTTGGAGATTGGCGTTTAAAAGCAACAATGATTGCAGACGATGAAGAATCTGGATATTTTGTATTGCAAGATGGTGAGCCTAATTCACAATATATCCAAGTGAATTCTCCTGAAATGAACGTGGATAAAATATATTTGGATGCATATCCTCAGATATCCACGGCAGGAGGACAAAGATATCCTGAAGTCTATGATGCTATAACAGATAGAGTTGAGCGAGGTACTCTGGTTTTAAATTATGTAGGTCATGGGGGAGAAACTGGTGCAGCAGAAGAACGAGTAATACGAATTCCTCAACTTCAAAGTTGGAAAAATATAGATAAACTTAATTTGATGGTAACGGCCACTTGCGAATTTACAAAGTACGATGATCCATCAAGAGTTTCAGCAGGAGAATGGGTGTCTTTAAATCCATATGGTGGTGCAATTGCTTTGATGACCACTACTCGATCCGTTTATTTTGGAGTGAATACCATAACTGGCGCCAAATTTTATGAAAATGTATTTTCAAGAGATATCGCCAATAAACCGTTGACATTTGGAGAAATAATTCAACTAACAAAAAACACCTCAGGTTCATCCGATAACAAAAGAAGTTTTACTTTAATTGGAGATCCTGCGTTACGGATTGCATTACCGGAAATGAACATTGTTACGGATAGTGTTAATTCACTTAGTCCTTCTCTTGAAATAGATACGATTCGGGCTTTAAGTAAAATGACTATTAAGGGACATATTGAAGATTTTTCATCCAATATTTTAACTGATTTTAATGGTGTTCTTTCGCCAACAGTTTACGATAAAGCAAAATCGAACACAACTTTGGGGCAAGATAGTGATTCGCCGATACTGTCGTTTGAGTTGCAAAAAAATGCCTTATACAAAGGAAAAGCAACGGTTACCAATGGGTATTTTGAGTTTTCTTTCATCGTGCCAAAAGATATTACTTATACCTATGGAAATGGTAAAATAGGTTATTATGCTGAAAATAAATTATATGATGCTTCAGGTCAGGATACTCGAATAATCATAGGAGGAATTGATCCAGTCGGAATAAAAGATGAATTGGGGCCGGATATAAAATTATATTTAAATGATCAAAATTTCGCGAAAAGCGGAATAACGGATGAAACGCCAATATTGCTCGCAGATATTTTTGATGAAAATGGCATAAACACGGTTGGAAACGGAGTAGGTCATGATCTTTTAGCTGTTTTGGATGGAAATACAGCAAATCCGATTGTCTTAAACGAGTATTATTCATCAAATTTAGATTCTTATCAATCTGGTAAAATCGAATATAATTTTTCAAAACTTGAAAAAGGACGGCATACATTATCTCTAAAAGTGTGGGATGTTAATAATAATTCATCAGAAGTGAGTATTGATTTTACGGTTCAAGAAAAAGAAGAATTATCTTTAGATCATGTTTTAAATTACCCTAATCCTTTCACAACCAAAACAGAATTTTACTTTGAACACAATCAAATATGTACCGACCTAGAAGTTCAAATACAGATTTTTACGGTTTCGGGAAAATTAGTTAAAACGATTAATCAGTTAGTTTTAACAGAAGGTTTTAGGAGTGAAGGTATTTCATGGAATGGGTTAGATGATTTTGGCGATCAATTAGCAAAAGGTGTTTATATATACCTGCTTAAAGT
>CAMDAO010000070.1 GCA_945888595.1 Chryseobacterium gleum
ATCATTGAACGAAAAACTAACGCCTGTAGTTCCCCATCCATACGAATAATTTCTGTTCAAGTCTACCCCTTTATTGGTAGTACCAACATTCCTACGATTTTTTCTGTGCATTCCTCCCCCATTTGGATCGGTAGTTTCATTATACACATAACCATCAGGATTAAGGCAAGGAACAAAATACATTTCTGTATTGTTTAGCAAAAATTTTATTTCTTCACTTGTCGCATAATTCTCCAATAAATACCACATATAAAAGATGGTTTCCGATAATGCATTTGGTTCACGCGCATGATGAATTGCCGAATAAAGTATTTCTGTTTCATTCGTTTCATCGATAGAAGGATTATCAGAAATTCTCATCCAGTACAAAGGCCTACCTTCGGTGGTCAAAAAAGCACTAATTGGCGCTCTAGCAGTAATCAAGGAAGGATATTGTGCAACCATCGCATCCACTTCATCTAGAAATTCTTGATAGGTAAAAAAGCCCCCCATCGAACCCAAATTAAAATTGGCTGGAACAGTTGGAACAAAAGAACTTGACCCATTTGTACCCGGAGCACACGCTATATTTTTTTCAAGTGATTTTTCTTTAACTGTATTTCTTTCAACGTAATATTTCTTGACATCATCAATTAGAATCTCAATGGAAAAACCATTGCTTGTAATCTTTTCGATTTCTGATTCAGAAAAATCACTAATAAAAAAAACATCCTTTTTTGACGTTCCATGATCAACAGCTACTCCTAATTCAGCTAAAGTTTGCAGTCCTTTAGAGTCTGTAAATATTTTAACGCGAGAATACTTCTGTTGCGCATATGCTGCAGAAAGGGTGAGAAGGCATAATGTGAGTAAAAATAGTTTCATAGTTCATATTTTAGCACCGTCAAGATATAAATAATAAACGAATGAAAAAAATTAATTTCGATGAAGGGCGAAACACGAAAGTTGAATGGTAAATTTTATGAATATTATTTCAACAAATTAACCATTTTAATTGCTTCTGAAATGTGTTTTACTGAATTAATTTGCGAATTAAATATTCCTTGAACAATACCAGAATTATCAATGATGTAGGTAACTCTCCCCTTTATTAATCCAAAAAAACTTTTAGGGACACCAAACTTTCTTCGAGCCTCATCCTGTATATCGGACAAAAGAGTGAATTTTAAGTGATGTGCTTCTGCAAACGTTTTATGAGAAAGCACGCTATCAGAAGAAATTCCAACAATCTCACATTGTAAATCTTCAAATTGATTTTGATTTTCTTGAAAAGAACAGGCTTGCTTCGTGCATCCCCACGTATTATCTTTTGGGTAAAAATACAGTACTACGATTTTACTACCGATCAAATCATAAATAGAAACCATTTCTCCATCTTGATTTGGGAGAGAAAAAGCGGGACATTTATCGCCTATTTTTATACTCATGAGCCAACTACTTTTTTATATACTGAAATAACTCTATTTCGCGCAAATGTATGTTCAATTATTGGTTCTGGATAATCTTCCGTACCAAATTCTTTTACCCATTTTTTAATATAATTAAACTCCTTGTCAAATTTTTGCTGTTGCAGCGTTGGATTAAAAACTCTGAAATACGGAGATGCATCACAGCCCGAACTTGCTGCCCACTGCCATCCACCGACATTACTGGCTAAATCATAATCCAATAATTTCTCCGCAAAATAAGTCTCCCCCCATTTCCAATCTATTAATAAATGCTTGGTCAAAAAACTAGCTACAATCATTCTAACACGGTTGTGCATAAACCCTGTTGAATTTAACTCTCTCATTCCTGCATCAACAATCGGATATCCAGTTTTTCCCTCACACCACTTATAAAACAACGATTCATTATTCTCCCAAGGAATTAGATCATACTTTTTTTTAAACGAAAAATCAACTGATTGAGGAAAATGATAGATGATCATCTGATAGAAATCTCTCCAAATTAATTCATTTAAATAGCTAGAGCTCGTTTCCTTTGCCTCTCGAGCAAGATCTCTAATACTTAGCGTTCCAAACCTTAAATGTAAACCAACCTTTGAAGTAGCATTCAAGCCAGGATAATCTCTTTTATCAGTATATTCTTTAAAAATAGTGGCAGGAACATTTTTTGTAGGGAAAGATTGGTTCTGAACGCTTGAAAAACCCATTTCTTCCAAAGAAATAAGACTAGAAAATGTGTCGCATTTCTTTAAATTAGAACAATAAAATTCGGACGGATAAGAGCGTAAATAGAACTCATTCAATTTCTCCCTCCATTTTTTCATATAAGGCGTAAAAACGGTATAAGGGGAATTATCTGCTTTTACGACTTCGCCTTTTTCAAAAATTACATGATCTTTAGATCCAATATATTGCAGATCATTTTTTTTTAATTCTGAATAAATGAACAAATCTCGCGCAATAGCTTTGGGTTCATAATCATTATTGGAATACACCTTCTTCACATTTAATTCCAATGCAATTTGAGGAAGTAAGGCGCAAGGATCTCCATAATATACTTTTAAATCAAGGCCCAGATCTTTATATTCTTCTTTTAATGTTTGAATCGTGTTATAAATAAAAATAACTCTTTGATCATTTTTGGGTAATTTATCTAAAATCGTTGTGTCAAAAATGAAAATAGGATACACCTTCGTGTGATTTCTCGCAGCTTTATACAAGCCAGAATTATCCTTAATTCTCAAATCTCTACGATGCCAAAACAGGGCACTATTCTCCACTATATTCACAAATATTATTTTCTGTTTCCCATAATTTAACCGTCAATTTATATCGTCGATCTAATTTTTCCCTTAAAATATTCCAAAAAACAATTGACATATTTTCAGCAGTAGGAATTATATTTTGAAACTCCTTACAATCTAAATTCAAATTCTTGTGATCAAACTTTTCTGTTACCTCTTTTTGAATCATTTCCTTCAATATCTTCAAATCTATCAGGAAACCAGTTTCTGAATCAACTTCTCCTTCCACCCATGTTTCTAGCACATAATTATGGCCATGAAAATTGGGATTGTTACATTTTCCAAAAACTTCATCATTTTTTTGATCACTCCAGTCAGGTCTAAAAAGACGATGAGCAGCATTAAATGTTTCTCTCCTACAAACTTTCATTGAATATTGTTTTTATTGATTCGTTTAATTTTTCGAAATGTTCACCTATTATAATCTTGAACCAACTTGTATACTTGCCTGGATTCAATGCCATTTCTGATTGAATCTGCGTCAAAGAAGTCCATGAGTAATCACTTGCTTCTTGCACGTTTAGAACAGGTTCAATATCACATTTCCCAACCACCACATGATCGAATTCATGCTCTATTAAATTATTATCAAGTGCGATTTTATAGACAAAGGAAAAACTATTTTGTAATGTGCAATTCAAGCCCATTTCCTCCATTAGCCTACGATTTGCTGCTACAATTATTGATTCACCTGGGGAAGGATGACTACAGCAAGTGTTTGTCCATAAACCTTCAGAATGATATTTACCAAGTGCTCTCTTTTGAAGTAATAATTCTTTTTTAGAATTAAATAGCAGAACTGAAAATGCGCGATGTAAGAGCCCTTTTTCATGCGCTTCCAACTTTTCCATACTACCTATTGCTTCGTCACTTAAATTAACAAGTATAACTTCGTTTATTTCTATATTTTTCAATTTTCGAACATATAATAATCCTTAAAATTAGTTATTCTCTTTGTAAAAAAACAAGTTTAAAGAATTTTAAACTGATAAAGATGAATTAATAATTCAAAACCAAAAATAAGTAATTAATTTTCGAAAAAAAACCCAACTTTCATCGTACTTATTTAAAAAAAAAGCCTATCTTTGCCAACCATTAATCGTAATGAGGAAAGATAAATTCATACTGATACAAATCATTTTTGAATTTTTTGGGGATATGGTGGAATTGGTAGACATGCTAGACTTAGGATCTAGTGCCTCGCGGCGTGTGGGTTCGACTCCCTCTATCCTCACTAAAAAAAATGGTATTAGTTCGCTAATACCATTTTTTGTTTATACAAGTTTTAAAATTGTTAAAAAATGAATATTACTAGAGTTGAAGAAGGCATCAATAGTGCTACAGTGAAAGTGCAAATTACAGCAGAGGATTACGGACACAAAGTAAAAGCGGGGCTTGACAAACATAGAGCTACTATGAAAATGACAGGTTTCAGACCTGGAAAAGTTCCTATGACTATCGTGCAACAAAAGCATGGTCAAAAGGTATTATCTGATGTATTAAATAATATTGTTAATGATGGTTTATTTAATTTCATCTCAGAAAATAAAATGGAAGTTCTAGGTAATCCTATTCCTAGTGATAAAACACCAGTCGTTGGAAACTTCAATAAACCTGAAAATTTTGAATTCACATATGAAATTGGAATATCACCAAAAATAAACATTTCACTATCAGATGAAAATAAATACGACTATGTAACGATTAAAGTAGATGATACTTTAGTAAATAAGCAAATCGAAGATTTACGTCGTCGGTATGGTAAATTAATTAGTCATGAAAAAGTGGGTGAATCTGATCTAATTTTAGGTCAATTTGTAGAATTGAATGCAGAAGGGGAAATATTACCTGGTGGAATTCTTCATTCATCAACTATTTCAATGGAATTTATAGAAGATGCCAAAGTAAAAACCGAGTTAGTTGGTAAACCTATTGGTTCTGTAGTGGTGGTTTCTCCATTATCAGTTTCAAGAGGAGGAAAAGATACTGCGGCAATGCTTGGAATACAAGAAGATGAATTAGCGAATGTATCCGATAAATTCCAAATGACAATCAATGAAATCAAGCGAATGGAAATGGCTGATTTAAGTCAAGAATTATTCGATCGCTTATTTGGAGAAGGTACTATAAAGACAGAAGATGAATTAAAAGTAAAGATTGCATCAGACTTGAAAGAAATGTTTGTAAATGATTCTGACAGAATATTAGCACGTTCTATTTTCGAAGATTTAATTGAAAATACAGATATAAAGTTACCTGATTCATTTTTAAAGCGTTGGATTCGATTATCAAATGAAAAACCTATTCTTCCTGAACAAATCGAAGAAGAATATGAGGGATATGCTAAAAATTTAAAATGGCAATTAATTCAAGGAACTATTTTTAAAGCAACTGGATTAAAATTAGAAAATCAAGAAATAATAGATTTCACAAAAGGTATATTAATCAGCAATTTTGCGCAATACGGAATGGCTGCTCCTGAAGACAAAGAATTAACGGAAACTGCACTTGGACTATTGTCAAAAAAAGAAGAATCTTCTCGTATTTTAGAAATGTTAGCAGATCAGAAAATTACACAGTATTTTAAAACAACCGTAAAATTAAATGAAAAAGAAATTTCATATGATGATTTTATGGCGCTTGCAAATAAAAATTAACAGCTTTAATCCATAAAAAAAGCCGTTCAAGTTAATTCTGAACGGCTTTTTTTATGCATAAATCCTTTTAACGAATTAAAATTTCATAGGGTAAACGCATTTGAATTCCCTTCATCGTTTCTAATTTTTTCAACTGACTATAGTATTCTAAAAAAGCCTTGGGCAATTGAGTATCCACTGTCATAGAGTCATCAGAATTTTCGAGTTCGTCACTAAAATTATCAATCAATTCCGTTAATAAATCTTCTTTCACTAATGGATAATAAAGCACATTTAGATTCTCAATATTCATTTTTTTCGCTGCATAATTGATTGCATCGTTTATACCACCTAATTTATCAACCAGTCCAATATTTAGCGCATCTCGACCGGTCCATACTCGCCCTCGAGCAATTTTATTCACCGCTTCAACTGACATACCTCTTCCTTCTGCAACTCTCGTCATAAATTGCAGATATATCTGATCCACCTCGTTTTGAATGATCGATGTTTCTTCTCCAGTCAATTTTCGATTTAGAGTCATGACAGAATGTTTATTTGTAGAAGCTCTGTCAAAAGTTAACCCCAATTTATTCGTAAGCATCTTCCCAGTATACGGAATCACACCAAATACACCTATTGATCCAGTGACAGTATTCGCCTCTGCAAATATTGTTGAAGCAGGAGCTGCAATATAATATCCACCAGACGCAGCGACATCTCCCATAGACACAATTACGGGCTTCACATTATTTGTTAACTTAACTTCTCTCCAAATCTCATCGCTAGCTAACGCACTGCCACCAGGACTATTTATTCGAAAAACAATCGTTTTTATCGTTTTATTTTTACGAGCATCTTGAAATAATTTACATATATTTTTCGATGATAAACCATCACCATTGGTACTCACTTCCCCTTCTGCCAAAATAACGGCAATGTTAGGAGAATCGGATTTCGCTATTAATTGACTTTGGTAAAATTTCTTTTTAGAATATTTTTCAAAAGCTTGTAATTTAATATCCTCGTTTTCTGCGGCCCCTATTTTTTTTCTTAAAATATCTATTACTTCATCTCGATATTTAACCCCGTCAATCAATTTATATCCTACCGCATCTGAGACGCTATGAATAGAGACATTTTCAGCAATCTCATTGAGCGAATTTTCGGACACTTTCCTGTCTTCTGAAATATCTTTACGAATATCTCTCCACATACTTGATAAATATCGCTCAATTTGAACACGACTTGAATCGCTCATATTTTCTCTAAAAAATGGCTCAACTGCACTTTTAAAATCATTATTTTTACCTCTAATAACCTGCATTTCTACTTCTAACTTATCGAGGGTGTTTTTATAAAATGTTAATTCCGCGCCTAACCCTACAAATTCCATCGTCGAAGTAGGAAAGCCATAATTCAAATTAGCAGCAGAAGCAATATAATATTCCTTCTGTGAAATCAATTCTCCTGAATTATAGGCTATAGCAAATTTTCCGCATTTTTCAAAATTATTTATAGCATCACGTAATTCCTTCGCTACGGCATAACCACATTGAACATCCGCTATATCGATGAAAATGCCTTTAATCTTGTCATCTTTTGCGGCTGTTTCAAATCCAAACAACAAATCACTTAATCCAATTTTATTATCAAAACTAAGGTTTGATTTACTAAATTTAGTATTCCCTATTTCACTGATATCGCCATCCAAAGTGATATGCAAAATAGTATTTTCATCCACTGTGTATGGCTTTGATTTTAAATCTGACAGGCCTCCGATAAATCCTCCTAACATTAGTAAAAAGATAATTGATCCAAGAATTGAAACAATAATGGCAGCTACTAAACTAGGCCAAAATATTTTACCAAACCCTATCTTTCTGCTACTTTCCATATTTTCAGTCATAATTGATTTTTTAATTACCAAATCTAAGGATAAATTAAAACCCGAAAAATTGTAATCGGATGAAAGGTTAATTATTCATGATTGAACACCAAAAGCTTGTGATAAACTTTGTAAAACAAAAGTAAAACAAAAAAAAGCCGATCTATCAAAATCGGCTTCCTTCGAAAAATAAGGGTTTTTATTTTACAATACCTGAAAATGTCGCATCTTCAGCATATTTCAAGAATTCTCTATCTTTTGATGCTTTATTCTTCCATGAAGAATCAACCGCAAATGCACTTTTTAAATTACTAACTACTGAGGCAACATTATTTGCACGGGCAGCAGAAACCGCTCTTAAGTAAAATCCTTGAGCACTTTCTTTATCAGCAGACCCATCAAGAGCAGTCATATCTGGTCCAACAGATTTAGCGAGCAATAAAGCTAATGCTTTATTAAAAGAATCTTCAGAACCAAAATGAGAAATTGCATCATTGTACAATCCATCTTGGATATTTAGTATACCTAGGTTATAATTCACTTCATCTCCAGCTCCACTTGCTGCGTCTAACAATAATTTTGCCCCGGAACGATCACCAGAAGCTCCGGCAACTGCGCCTAAATTGTTTTTAGAGATCGCATTATCTTGCAGACCATTTGCTTTTTCAAATTCAGCTTTTGCATCAATCATTTTATTTTGCATATATAAAACAGCTCCAACATTATTAGAAGTTCTATAATCAGTTGGGAAGTTTTTCTCTGCTATTTTATAAACACGTAATTTCTCATTTAAATCATTGCTTAAAGTAGCTGTAAACAACAATTCTTCCAATGTCAATGAATCCGGGCTTGAAACAGATAGTTTTTGTAATTCTTCATCAGAATAACCTGTTTTATCATACGTCACAACGATTTCAGTACGACGAAGTTTAGTGAAAACATTGTCTTCCAAGAAAGCAAAAGTTTTACCCATGTTACGCATTTCAGTTTCACGAGTAATTGGATCTTTATGCATTTCTAATACACGAATAATCAATTGTTTCTCATCATTATTCATTGTAGATTTTTCTAATTCCTTTTTGAAACCATCAAAATCTTCACCTCTTCCACTAAGAGCATAAATTTCCGTTTGACCTTTGTCATTTTTTACTTCTTTTGAAATTGCCAAAACTGCAGATTTTGCTGCCGCTGCTCTTTCATTGGATAAAGAGTCATTTGAACCAACCTCTCCTTCGGGAGAAGCGTATCCTATTAAATTGATAGATTTAATTGCAATTTTTGGATTTGATTGAGCTGCAGCTAACCAAACTTTAAAATCAGCAATGTCTTTTTCCTTTAATTCAGCTGGTTTAATAACTGATTTCCCTCTTTCAAAGTTAAATTGTGCTGAAAACGCTTTTTCAGTAACTCGATTAAAAGCATCTTTTTCTAAAATTACTTTAAAATCTTTGTTTACCAATAATGGAGTAATAATTGTCCCATCAGCAACTTTTTTAACAGCTAACATTGGCTTTTCTTTTTTACCTTTTTTCACAGTACCAACAACCGTCAAATCAACGCTTTCAAATTCAGGTTTATACAAAACAATATCTGAATATTTAACTGTTCCACCAGGCTTATACTGGATAGAATTTCCATTACCAGTTACTTTTTCACCTTGAATCGTGATAGGCTTCAAAGCAGTTGTTCCTAACATTGGTGTGATTTCAGCCGTAACTTTTTTCTTGATACCTTTTTCAGGCAATGAAATTTCTGCGCTTATTCTCACAGAATCCCCATGCATTTCTAAAGGGTTTGGAGTAATCGTGTAAGTAATATCCTTCATCAACTTACAACTTGTTGCCATTGAACTTGCAACAACGATAAAAGCTAATCCTTTAATAGTCTGTTTTTTCATATTGTACTAGATGTAATTCTAACTAAATTCATGCAATATTAATCATTAATATTATAAACCACAATAAAAAAATTCAATTATGTGAAAGACCAACCTATATCTCATTCATTGTTTTTGACTACTAAAAGTGAGCTATTATCTTTACAAACATATAATAAATGATTAACCGACAATCCAGATATGGGGTCAATTTTAGTAGTTGCGATATCATTTAAAGGCACTAAAACAAATCTCCTATCTTGATATAAAGGGTGGGGAATGCATAATCTTTCGTTCTTTATTATTTCATCGTTATAAAAAAGTATATCAATATCAATTGTACGTGATGAATAGAGGTGATCAATTGTTTTAGACCCTCTACCTAGCTCTTTTTCAATATTTTGAATTTCATCAAGAACTTCTGAAGGTAAAAAATTAGTTCTTACTAAAACACACGCATTGTAAAACAGTGTATCAGCAGCAAAACCAAGAGGCGGATTTTCATAAATTGGTGATTTCTTGAGAATTTCACCAATTCGATTTCTAATTAAAGTCAGCGCATTTTCAATAATAGAAAGTCGATCGCCCAAATTACTTCCAATACTTAAATAAACAAATGAATCAGAAATTATTTTTTCTTCCATTTAAAGGTATTAACCATTCTCATTAAATCCACTTTCAAATATTCGATGCTTGGTCGCAATGAATCATAGTTTGGTGTACTATTAAAGTAAACAACTCCGCTCACAAAACGGGAAGTTGAATCTGTTAAATAAAACTGGAAAGGGGTTGCAACATCTCCTTTTAGTTCAAAAAAAGTTCCGAAAACTCTATCCTTAGGACGTAATATTTTCACATCTTCAATTGATGTTGCCTTTATTTTATGCTCATCAACTTTGTCATTTGAATAATTCACATACCTTGATAATGGCTCAACCATATCAATGTATGAAAAATGAATAATTCCGTTTAAAGCTCCAAGTTGAATATCTTTATGACATGTTTCAAGACCTTTCTCCTCCACTTTTTCAACCTTAAAAAGGGTGGATGCATCGAATGAATAAGGACAATTATCTGTAAAATTTACGTAAGAATGCTTCGGTAGATTTAAACGTAAATAAGTAGGGGGCTTAGGGATAGTTATCTCATCTTGCCCACAGGAAACAACTAATAAAAAAAAGATAAATATTTTCAGTATTTTCATAATTAATTAGTTAAACTTCAGCTTTAATTAACATTTTTTTTTAGGATTCAGAAGAAGTATTTAAAACTACCACTTTTATCATTTTAATTCGCTTTTTGTCAGATGATTCAACAATTAATTTTACATTACTACAGATAAAATACTCCTTGTTTTTCAATATTCTTCCTGCATTTTCGATAATAAACCCCCCTAATGAATCCGATTCACCTTTGATCGCATCAAAATCTTTTCCATCGATATCTAGTATTTTATAAAAATCATTTAGAGCAATTTTACCCTCGATAAGAAACGTATTTTCATCAACTTTTTTATGCAGAATTTCAGCATCATCAAACTCGTCTGTTATATCACCCACAATCTCTTCCAACACATCTTCAAGTGTTACAACACCGCTTGCGCCGCCATATTCATCCACAACAATTGCCATATGAACTTTCTTGCTTTGAAATTCTTTTAGTAAGTCGTCAATTTTCTTATTTTCAGGCACAAAAATTGGTTTACGAGTTAATTCTTTCCAATTAAATGTTTCGTCTTGATCTAAAAAAGGAAGTAAATCTTTGATGAACAATATACCTTTAATATCATCAAACGATTCAGAAAAAACAGGAATTCTAGAATATCCGCATTCCAATATAAATGCTAAAACTTGTTTAAAATTCAAATCATCTTGCATGGCACTCACATGCATTCGCGAACACATAATTTGAGTCACATCTGTATTTCCAAACTTTACTATTCCTTCTAAAATTTTATGTTCCCCTTCTGAAACATTCTCTTCTTTCGTTAAAGCCAAAGCTTGCTCTAACTCATCCGAAGAAATTTGAACACCTTTCTTTTTGGCGTATTTACTAATAACTTCTGAACCTGATACTAGTCCAGCTCTTAACCAAGAAATGGGAGGGAGTGAATTTAAAAAATTCAAAGGCCTTGCTAAAACAAGAACTGTTTTAACATTATTTTTTGAAGCGTAAATCTTAGGGATAACCTCACCTATTAATAAGATGACAAAAGTACTTACTATTACGTCGAGCACGAAAAACAATGTTTTATCATGTTCTTCTGATATATATTCCTTTAATATACTACTCACTGTTAATACAATCGCAATGTTTGAGAAATTGATTACGATTAAAATAATAGAAAGCAATTGCTTCGGTGTGTCAATTAATTTTTTCGCAATAATGGAAGCTTTGTCATCATTTCTTTTAAGAAAATCTTTATCAATTGGCTTTAAAGAGAAAAATGCGGTTTCTGCCGCAGCCATCATTGCAGTGATTATTACTAACAGTAATAAAAGTGTAAATAAAAATATAATTGAATTCATTTTAATATTAAATGTTGACTATTTCTAGTGTGAAGATAATCATATTAATTTAAAATGGACTTAAAAAGGCAAATCATCACGGTCATTATTTAGTAATTCATCCATTTTTGAAGGGGATGGGGGTGTTCCTTGATTTGAATATGGAGCCTCTTTTTTCACTATTTTGTCAGATCCCTCTGGTCGCGAAATAATATTTAATTCATCCGCAACTATTTCAGTTGAATACCGTGTAAGCCCCTCTTTATCTTGCCATGATCTTTTCTTTAATTTACCTTCAATATACACCTTGTATCCTTTTCGGACATATTTTTCAGTAACCTCAGCTAAGCCTCTCCAAACAACAATATCATGCCAATCGGTTATTTCTTTTTTATCACCCGTTTCACGGTCTGTATAAACTTCCGAAGTTGCAATTGAAAAAGTAGCAACCATTGAACCATTTTCTAGTCTTCGCACTTCAGGGTCCTTCCCTAAATTACCAACAAGAATTACCTTATTAACCGTACCAGCCATCTACTTATAAATTTATTTTTATCAAATATAAAACTAATTTACCTAACTATCAATAAATTAAAACTCAATTTCTTCTATGAAACGATCTATTAAGCGTGGCAAGGGAAAATCTTGAATATCCTTCTTTTTTATTCTTATAAAGGAGCTTGGTAAGTTGGGTGGAAAACAGTCGAAAAAGTAAAACCTAGCATTAATTTTCTGATGTGATAATATATGAACCACCTTTTCGCTTTGAAATATTGGCATCAA
>CAMDAO010000071.1 GCA_945888595.1 Chryseobacterium gleum
TCTTGGACTGTAACAGGTTTAGCTTCCTATGATTTAAGTGTGGGAGGAGCTCTTACGGCTGCAGTTACACTATCAGGTGGGTGCG
Source organism: Chryseobacterium gleum (assembly GCA_945888595.1). GTDB lineage: Bacteria > Bacteroidota > Bacteroidia > Flavobacteriales_D > Crocinitomicaceae > CAIUKX01. Next base: position 86 of record CAMDAO010000071.1, read on the forward strand.
CTAGTTCAGTTGTTTCTGGAGGAACGGTAGTTTGCATTTTACCTTCAGCATCTTTAACGGTTACACCTTCAAGTACTTCTATTGCTGCAGGAAGTAAGGTTTCTAATATTCAGATATTTAACTCAGAATCTGCAGTAACTTATCAATTGTATCTAGAAGATGGATTAACTATAACTGGATCTTCAGTTAAGGGTACAGGTGGCACAATTACTATGGAATCAGGTGTATTATATGGAAGTACTACATTAAGAATAAAAGCTTTTAAAATACCTGAATCGACTTGTAGTACTTTTTTAAATTCAGTAATTGTTTTGGTTGTAACCCTTCCAATTGAATTATCTTCATTTACCGGAATTAAAACTGGAAGGAATAATGAATTGCAGTGGGTAACTTTATCGGAAATAAACAATGATTATTTCATTGTAGAAAAAACGGGAGATGGAAATAATTTTGAACATGTTGGTATACAAGATGGTGCTGGAAATTCAACTTTTAGTACATATTATTTCATGATGGATGATAAGGTAGAAAATGTAATTAACTATTACCGCTTGAAACAAGTTGATTTTGATGGGGTTCAGAAGTACTCCGAAAAAATTTCAATTGATAATCGAATAATTGAAAAAGAAATTGTTAGTATTACTAATATATTAGGGGGATTTGTGAATGAGCAGTATCATGGGGTCATTTTTTTACATTATTCAGATGGCTCAATTCTTAGAAAAATCCAAGATTAAAAAACAATCTAAATAATGTAGTGATGGATGTTTTTGATTCTAAGGTTATTTTTAGAAAACCTATTACAGAGCAGGAAGAAATATCTATCTCTAAATAATTATTTCTTCCTTTTAGAAAATATAAAAATAACGGTAAACACTTTGCTTACCTTTATTTTTTTAATTAAAAATTATTTTTCTAGTTACTTCTCCTTTTTCAGTTTTGATTTTCACAAAAAACATCCCTTGCCCAACATTCGCTTGATTTATTTCAAACATTGTGGTATTAGGTTGCTCAGTATATACTACTTTACCTGTTAAGTCAAGCATGTCAATATTTTTTATTGCTATTTTAGAGTCAATAAAAATACTGTTATCAGATGGGTTTGGATATATCATGCATGCTGTTTCTTCTTCAATATTACTGACACCTCCTACTCCACAAACAACTGTTGGATAAAGAATTGCAGTTTGTGAGGGACTATTTGCAAGCTGCAAGGGAGGTGCTGTGCAACCAAGTTGATCAACTAAAAAATCTCTAGTAAAATTCACAACGGTGTCCATATAAGCAATTTGCGCAGCAGATGTTCCTGCAAAAGGTACGTGTCCAGCTCCCTTAAAAGTGTAAAATGAATTAGGAACCGAAACTACTGCCGCTTGCTCAAAAAGCATGCGACTTCCATCTAAGTATATTAATGGTACTCCTGGATTTACAATTTGTCTATTGTAACCGACCACAGCATCGGCCGTCCCGTGGAGAGAAACGAAAGGTACAGAACCTGCATCTAACCATTTATATACAGCAAGTGCTCCACACAAGTTAATTACTCCTTTGACATCCGATGAATATCCAGCATGTCCGCTCGTTCCATCTATACCTCCCATCGAATTGTATGTAGCAGATGACAAGTGTGAATTCATCTCACATTCTTTATCTAAATAGGCCGTATGCAAGGCCGTAATTGCTCCTGCTGAAGAGCCACCGATAAAAATGTTCGTTGTATCTATTTTATATAAGCTTGGGTTTGTAGAAGTATTCATGTAAAAAAAACGAAGAGCACCTTTCATATCTTGCACCGCTCTAACCACTGCTTTTACAGAATTCACTGAATCAAAAGGGAAAAAACCTACTCTATAATCAATTGAAGCGCAAGCAAATCCTTTTTTCGCAAATCGAGTACATAGTTCTAAAACGTCTAGATCCGTTTTTGAACCTCCAATAAAGCTGCCTCCATGAGCGAATAGTACTAACGGTCGTTTTGTTTCAGTATCTCCTGTTGGCTCGTAAAAATCTAGCTTCAAAGAAGTTGTAGCTCCTGAAGATGAAATATTAGACCCATATACGATATTACTTGTAACAGTTACTGCAGGAAATACATCTGACTCATAGCGTCCTCCACTGCATTGTGAATGACCATTTATATAAATAAAAAAAATAAAGGTTAAAAAAGTAAAAATTTTCATAATAGTTAGTTTTTAGTGAATATACATCTTATTTGTTTCTCAATAAGTAAATTAAGGGAAAATTACCCCTCGATAAGCACTTATATCTAAAGTTCGTATCGTAGAATTATATGTTTTATTGATTGATTTAATGATTTCATTGGTAATTAAAGCATTTCCGCGCGGTGTTAAATTTAATCCATCAACAGAAAACACGCCTCCTGACACGAATTTAGAAGAAAGTGCTACTCCATTTTGTGGGAATCCTACAGCAATTTTTTCAAATAAAGCGTTCATATTTGAAAATGCTAAGCCAGCGTTAGTGGCAATTGCAGCCAAACTAGAATTATATGCTGAAGTGGTCGATTTTATGTTAGCAATTTCTTCTAAAGTTAAAATATATTTCTCCGGAATCCCTCCAGATGTGGATCCCATTCCGAAACATTTAATAGAATCAAGAGGGACGTTAAACAATATCAATTCACCTTTTTTAGCCCATCTAAAACCAGATGGTGAGCTAGAATCATTAATTATAAAAGGATTAGCGCCTTCCACATATGTACCAAAGTTTAATGCTGCAAGTGCTGTATTTAAAGATGCTGCTTTTTCAGCGCTTAATGTTAATCCATTCCAAGGAATAGTTGTGAAATAAGGATACTGAGTCACATCTGGAATATTTGTCAAAACTCCACGCGATCCATTGGCTGTAATTGTATTTACTGCTATATTAACATCAGATTCAAAAGTCACCGGAGAAGTGAGATTTACCCCGGAACCACCTTTCAGAGCATAGTCTAAGATATCACTTTCTCCGATCATCAGAGTGAAAAATGTAGGATTTAAAGTCGTAATATTATCTAGAAGTGAAGATGTGCTGCTTGATGTTAAACGGGCGAAAAACGGATCAGTGTCTGCAAATGCAGAGTTGTTTATGTTAATGGCTTTTAAGTTTGGAACTCCTAAATTTGTAAATGGATTGTTTGCTGAAAAAAGATTAGTAAAAATAGTAGGATCGCCTGAAGAAGCAATTCTAATGGGAGAAAGTGATGAAACCCCACTACAATCTGTTTTATAGCCTAATTTCATTTTTGATTTCCCATTGATGTTATTCCCTACTGAACTAAAATCGACTATTGGACTTACCAATGCAGGCGAACCAATCGTTTGTAATTGCTGTGCTAGAAGCGATGCTACTGAAAATTTTTGTCCGTCCTCTGATAAAGCGTCATCCGTATAGCCAGCTATTGCATTTCCTCCAATCATAACTATTCGCTCAGGATTGATTAACCCTTTTTCAGGATCAATATTCTGAATTTTTGGTTTACAGCTAATTAATAAGATACTAGAAGCTATAACTAAAAGCACTATTTTTTTCAGTTTTATATAATGAATTCTTTTTTTTCTCATCTTTTACTATTAAAAATTATAAGCAAATGAAAATCCAGTTGCAATTACGTTTGTTCGATAAATTCCGCTCAACTGCGTTTCAATATTTGTATCCTCTCTTTGCAGACTGGTATATAAAATGGACATGTTTAAGACCATTTTTGAAGTCAATTTGTATCCAAATCCGGCAGTAACTGAAATCCGATTAGCATCGGGAGTTTCTGGAGTGAGATACCCATTTTGAACTGGTGTTACGCCGTAAGACGAGCCAAAACGTAAAGACAGCGAAGGATTTAACTTATATTGAGCTCCAAGTCGAATCACGTATGAATTTTTATACATTCGTGCAGACTTTGTATCTACCAAAGATGAAGTATTTTGTTGATAATCAAAAGCAAGCGTATCGTATGATTTCCAGCCACCAAAATTAACTTCAGAACTGAACTCGGTTTTTTCAGTCAAGTTGTAAGCCATGCCGCACGAAATAATTTTTGGCAAAGGAAGTGAAGATGTGAAAGTGCCACTTGGAAAACTAGAAGCTAAACCGGATGGGACAGTAAAAATAGCTTCCCCTTTTTCAATCGACATGTCAACTTGTGAACGATAATCTAATCCTATTTTTAATCTTTCTGAAGCTCGAATAAATACGCCAATATTATAACCAAACCCTTTTGCTTTTCCCTGCAATTCCGCTTTACCATACACGCCATTTTCATCCACTACAGGAATGTCTTTTTGCAGATTTACACTTCCTATAGAATAGACAAGGCCCGCCCCTATTCCAATGTAATCATTCACTCTGTAGCTAATTGTTGGTTGAAAGAATATGGCCTTTAATTCTAAACGAGTAAGCGCGAAACGACCTACCCAACCATCCTCATACGAGACAGTGCTGCCAAATGGAGTGTATATTCCAAATCCTACTTTTAAATTACTTAGTTCATGCCGCTGATACACTCCGTAAGCACTAAAGGGAGTCCCGATTGGAGAATTAGATCGATTAAAAGTGTGACTATTTTGATCTTCAAATAAAATTTTAGAAAAAACAGCAGTTCCGCCAATATTTATTTCTGACTTATTGTAAAAAGCACCAATTCCTGGATTGTAAAAAATATAACTAGCATCTTGCAATAAAGCTGTTCCTGCACTTGCCATACCTTGCTGCGCTTGTCCTTGAAGAGCAACTTGAAAACCTTGGTTATATGAGCAAAAAGGAAGAAGAATTAAAATTGAGGATAGTAGTTTTAGCATAAATTAAATCTTTTTTTATGCTAAATATACATTATTTTATGGAAATCAACTCACTTTTTAATAGCGTGGTCATTTTTCTTTTTAATGATTCTTTTCTAACAAAACCAAAGTCAAAATTTTATGAATTGAAATTTATGGTCCTAGGTTACAATTAATAATCCTTTTCAATAATTTTTTTTTTCGTAAAATGCCCTTTCGATTAGCTGAAAACCGTACTTTTGCAAATAATTAGTTACAAATTAAGTATACCAAAACAATGAGTACAGCATTAGGGAATCATATTCTAGTTGAATTTATGAATTGCGATCCGCACATTATGAACGATGTAGCGGCGATTGAGAAAGATATGGTTGCAGCAGCGCAAAAAGCTGGAGCAACGGTTATTAACTCAACGTTTCACCATTTTTCACCTTATGGTGTTTCAGGTGTTGTAGTGATTCAAGAAAGCCATTTAGCTATTCATACGTGGCCAGAATATGGGTACGCAGCAGTTGATTTATTCACATGTGGAGAAATGGATGCATGGATTTCATTTGATTGGTTGAAAGAAGCTTTTGGTGCAAAATCATACTCTGCCCTTGAGATGAAACGTGGTTCTGTAAAGTTATTACAAAGAAATGATTTCGATATGACTAGCATGCGTCAAAAAGCTAGTGAATGGTCAAATCCTGATTTCTATACGCGAAACGTTTGGTTTACAGATAAAGATGATATGCAAGCCTTGTCTTTGCGTTTTACAGGAGAAGTGTTTTATGATGTACAATCGCCTTTTCAACGTGTTAGAATTATTGAATCCTACAAATATGGGAAGATGTTAGCTCTTGATGATATGGTTATGACCACTATACAAGATGAGTTTCATTATCATGAGATGATTTCTCATCCGGCTATGTTTACGCATGGAAATGCTAAAAATATTCTAGTAATTGGCGGTGGAGATGGTGGGTCTATTCGTGAAATTCTTCGTCATGAAGGTGTTGAAAAAGTTACAATGGTTGAAATTGACGGAGAAGTAATAAAAGCCTGTAAAGAATTTTTACCGGAAATAGCTAATTCCTTTGATCATCCAAAATTAGAATTATTAGTAGATGACGGTATTGAATTTATTAAAAATGCAAAACCAGAATCGTATGATATTATTATAGTAGATGGTTCTGACCCGGTTGGTCCAGCGGAGGGCTTATTTTCCGTTGAATTTTACACCAATTGCTACAACTCATTAAAGAAAGATGGTATTATGTTAGCTCAAGGCGAATCACCAAAATTTAATGAGAAAGCTTTTACAGAATTGAATCATACATTACAAGGTATTTTCGGAGAAAATAAAGCTCCTATTTCTTTGTTCTTTGTTCCAACTTATCCAACAGGAATGTGGTGTTTTCAATATGGAATAAAAGGAGATAAACATCCGAAATATGTCACAAATGAAGCAGAAATAGATGCGTTTTCTGAAGCGAATGGACTTCGTTATTACAATGCTGATGTTCACAAAGGTAGTTTTGCTACTCCTAATTTTGTGAAAACATTACTTAACAAAGAAATATGTCAAACTTCGACCCGAACGGTGTAGGAATAGCAAATGGTAATTTATTTGGTTTCCCTGTAAGCGAAGCAGAAGCAGATATTGTCATTATTCCAATTCCTTGGGATGCCACTGCGTCATACGGAAAAGGAACAAGTGAAGGTCCGAAAGTAATTTTAGAAGCCTCTACTCAGTTGGATTTTTATCACCCAAAATTGGAAGATGCCTGGAATACAAAGGTGTATCTCGCTCCTATTTCTCAAGAATGGTCAAAAATAAATTCAAAATTGTGTATTGAAGCAATCGAATATATTTCTTTTTTAGAAGAAGGCGGAGACATCAATGACAGTATTGATTTTCAAAATACTGTAAATACAATTAATGAAGCACAAACAGCCTTAAAAAATAATCTCAAAGAAAGATCTCTTGAGTTAATGAAGCAAGGTAAAATTGTGGGTGTTTTAGGAGGTGAACATAGCGTTCCTTTAGGACTATTTGAAGCAATTGATTCGCTAGACAAACCTTTTGGAATTCTTCAAATTGATGCGCATGCTGATTTGCGCAATGCGTATGAAGGTTTTGTTCAGTCTCATGCCAGTATAATGTATAATGCTTTACAAAACTGTAAAAACCTAACAAAATTAGTTCAAGTTGGTATTCGTGATATTGCACAATCGGAGGTAGATTTAATAGCTTCCAATAATGGGAGAATTTCTACCTATTTTGATTGGGATTTAAAAGAAGGTCAATTTAACGGGGTAACTTGGAATTCTCAAGTTGATGAAATCGTAAGTGAACTTCCCGACTTAGTGTATATCTCTTTTGACATTGATGGTTTATCTCCAGAACTATGTCCAAATACAGGAACTCCAGTTGTTGGTGGATTTAAATTAGAAGAGATTAATTATTTGCTTTTCAAAGTAGCAGAATCAGGAAAAAGAATCGTTGGGTTTGACTTGAACGAAGTTTCACCTGGTAAAGATGGCGATTGGGATGCGAATGTAGGCTCTAGAGCACTTTGGAATGTTGTTTGTGCGGTCGAAAAAAACAGGAGAATTCTTAAATAAAATAAAGGTGTCTTTTTTATGACTACTTTTATTCAAGCCAATTAATTACTTTGTTTTGAAAAAGATTTTGTTTTATTTATTGATAATTTCTTGCCTCGGTATCGGGACTTCACTATTACTATTACTTTTGGAAATTATTACTTATATACTTGCCATTCAATTAGTGATATGTTCACTTTTCGGGTGTAGTGTTTTTTTTTCACTTTATATCTTAAAACGAGAAAATACTGCCTATTTTGCAATTCATTGTTGTTTAGGGATTCTGTTTTTTTTACTTTTTATTTGGGGGATATATACGCCTAAAATTTTAACCTTTATTTGGACTTACCTTCTATCTGGAATAAGTTTTTTGGTTATTTCTGCCCTCTATTCTTCCGTTAAAAAATCAAATAAAGTACTTTCTTTTTTATCGCTTTTATGTTTAATAACTGCTGCTTTATTTGTTTGTATTGCATTAATTTTTCAAGTACACGAACCATTGTACTACAAAATAGTTCTTCTTATTTTGTTTGTCAGTTCAGGATTTGTTTTGCTTTCAACTCTTTTTACCCCCACTTCTAAAGATAGTAAATAGTATTTTTCAAAACACTATTCGATAAAAGTCCCAAATGAATAAATTCGCTGTAACCAGTATTCTGACTGAGTTATATCTGTGATAATCACACCTTTGGAAGAGCTAGCGTGAATCATCTGTAGAGCTGCGCCTTTTTCAGAAACAATCAACCCAACATGAGAAACTCCAGAGCCATTGTCAAAAAATATGAGATCTCCCTTTTGAGCATTCTTACGCTTTACTTTTACTGAAGCACTTTCTTGATCCACCGCTCTTCGTGGTATTGTTTTGTTAAATCTTTGCATAACATATCCTGTAAAGCCACTGCAATCAAATCCGCTAGGGTCTGCCCCCGCCCAAACGTAAGGAACACCAATTTGTTTTTTAGCATATTCAACGATTTCATTTCGCTTTTTGCTCGTTAATGGGGAATCTTTTACTATATCATTTGCATTGATTTGGCTTTCTCTCTCTAGATTAGGTATTTTATCAAATAAACCAAGGATAGAAGTTTGAACGCGATTTGCAGTCGCTTTATTATCTTGCAACAGTAAATCATCAACCCATGAAAATAAATCACTTTTTAAAAATATGATTTCATTGATATGTGAATTGAAAATATTTAGCCCATCTTTTGAATTTCTCACTTCTAAAAACAGCTCTCTTGCTTCATTGAGCGCATTGGAATGATGTTTTAACCAATATTCATTCTGAGACAACTGAAAAAGACTTAAACTTTTATAAAATTTTGGTATCATAGAAAAGTCAAAATCAGGTTTATCTAATAATAAATTAGCCTTTCTGTAAACCATTTTATAATGTCCTTGAGCATATAGCATTTCTATTTTATCAAAACTTTTTATTTGGCCATACGATGACGAAGAAGCAAGAACAAAAGAAAATAGACAAAGAATACTAAAAAACAGCGTTTTCATACTAAAAATATAGATAGGTGCTAAGTACGGAAAAAAAACAATCTCATATTCGGTATTTATTGCAAAATCTTTAACATTAAAATGTTTATGATTATGAAAATTGAAAGTCATGAAGGTGAATTAATTCTCATTTTTTTTAATTTTAATTAAATTAACATAAAATTTAAGAGATACAGGCGTAACCTAATATAGATTGTTTGTTTTTAAGTATATTTATACTATAAATTTAACTAGTCAAAAAATAATATGATTCGTTCCTTCTTAAATATTATTATTCTACTTAGCAGCTATTATAACTTTGCACAAGTAAATTCATCTAGAGCTCAGACTTCACTCAAATTTGAAGAAGTAATGACGTATATTGATAAAATGTACGTTGACACCATAAATAAGGAGCAACTTACAGAGGCTGCAATCGTTGCTATGCTTGAAAAATTGGATCCGCATTCTGTTTATATTTCCAAGGAGGAAGTGGATGGAGCAAACCAACAAATAGATGGTAGTTTTGTAGGGATCGGAATTCGTTTTCAAATATTAAAAGACACACTTCTAGTAGTTGCGACGATTCCTGGAGGTCCTTCTGAGAAGTTGGGTATTTTAGCTGGCGATAAAATTATCAGTGTGGAAGGAAAAAATATTGCAGGAGTTGGCTTGAAAACAGGGCAAGTGAGAGAGAAATTAATGGGTGAATTAGGTTCTAAAGTAAATATTGAAATTCTAAGAAAACATGCAAAGAAAAAATTATCATATGTTATTACAAGGGATCGAATTCCTGTCAATTCTGTAGATTGTTTTTACATGGTCACTCCTGAGATTGGATATATAAAGTTAAATAGTTTCTCTCGATCTACGGCTGAAGAAATGAGAAAAGGGATTCTAGATTTAAAAAGAAAGGGAATGAAACATCTCGTTTTTGACCTTCAAGGAAATGGTGGTGGATTACTTTATGCTGCACAATTAGTAGCAGATGAATTTTTATCTAAAAGCAAACTAATTGTGTACTCAGAAGGCAGGTCGCAACCAAGAGCAGACTTGAAAGCTGAAAACTTAGGATTGTGGGAAGAAGGGAATTTAATAGTGTTAACTGACGAATATTCAGCATCCGCTAGTGAAATTGTATCAGGTGCAATTCAAGATTGGGACAGAGGGTTGATCGTGGGACGAAGAACTTTTGGAAAAGGACTCGTTCAAAGACCAATTGATTTAACAGATGGTTCTCAAATTCGGCTAACAATTGCCCGTTACTACACTCCAGCAGGAAGGTTTATTCAAAAGTCATACAAAGACAAAGATGAGTATAGTAAAGATTTAAGTAAGAGATATAAAAATGGTGAATTTCAGCACTCTGACTCAATTCATTTGCCAGATTCATTGAAGGCTCAAACGTTAATTACAAAAAGAACAGTGTACAATGGTGGCGGTATTATGCCAGATATTTTTGTCCCAATGGACACTTCGGAAGTGACCGAATATTTCAGAAGTATTGTGAGTGGTGGTGTAGTAAATTCATTTTCACTGACCTATGCGAATGACAAAAGAGATCAACTTTTTAAAAAGTATCCAACCTTTACCAATTATAAAAATGAATTTAATTGCGACAAAGAGTTTATGGATGAATTCTTTGATTATGTAAAGAAAGATTTACCCACATTAGTATTTAACAAGGAAGAATATGCTATCAGTGAAAAATTAATAAAACTTCGCTTAAAATCACTTTTAGCGCAAGATTTATGGGGTTACAATGAGTTTTATGAGATTTACAATGATTCTAACGAAGCTCTAAAAAAAGCTGTTAATGTACTTGAAACAAATGACTATGACAAAATGAATTTGGAAAAACATAAAAAATAAATTTTTCCATAAAAAGAAGTTTACTAATTTTGAATAAGAAATAGAATTAAGGTATCATGAAAGAAATAGTTTCTGCGTTAAGTGTCATTTTGTTATTAGCTTCCTGTACTGATTCAATTACCGTTTCTGAAAACAGAGATGAAAAAAAATCAGCTATAGTAGCAGGCATTGAAAATGAACAAGAAGTAAGTAATGAACTTAGAGATATTGCTAAAGTGGAAAAGCAAAGAGAGCAAGAAGAGTTAGATAGTCACACAACACTTTCTTTTAATGAAATTTTACATGATTATGGGAATGTAAAACCCGACTCTGATAATACGGCATTTTTTATCGTAACCAATACAGGGAAAAAACCATTAATTATAGAATCTGTTGACGCAAGCTGCGGATGCACTACACCTATGAAACCGGAAAAACCAATCTTACCGGGAAAATCGGATAAAATTAAAGTAGTTTTTCATCCTAAACCAGGTCAAGTTGGCGAGCAAAACAAAACGGTTACGGTTTCAGCTAACACAGATCCAAGATTAACGGTCCTTAAAATTAAAGCTTTTGTGAAATAATTGAAAAATTATGCTTTCAATCCTTTCTTAAAAAACGTAGCATAAGTATTCTTAATATATTCATTGAGATCATTATTCCATTTCAGCTTAATTATTATTCCCATGAATAGAACCAGGGCTGCAGTGGAATTAATAACGAGCGATAAATATTTATTTACACCGAAATTCGGCAAAAAGTAAAACAATCCGAGTAAGGAAATAAATAAAAGGATTACATAAATTTGCTTTTTTTCAAATGGGTGCAGTTTATAAGCAAATAGTATAAAAAGCATTCTACCAACGTTATATACAATTAATGCGAAACTTGTTGAGATTGCAGCTCCAATAACTCCTAAAGATGGAATTAGCCAACAATTTAAGAAAAAGACAAGAAAAGGTAGAATCACCGTAAATATCATTTCATATTTGAACTTTTTTGAAGTGATAAATATAACAGTATTTAGGCCACTATACATGTCAATTGCTCTTCCAATCATTAAGAAAAGAAAAACATAAATACCTTCATTGTATTCTTTTGGTAAAAAGGAAAATAATTCAATACGATTGACCCATATTAGTAGAAATAAGAACAAAGCAATAATTAAGGATATCGAACTTACTTGTTTGTAAAGTTCGTTCATTTTTACCATGTTTTTTTCTTTCCAATATTGAGGAATCAAGGGACTTGCAATCCTGAACAATGCTCGATAAGGTATTTGAACAGCATTGGTTAAAAATGTAATAGTTGTATAAATCCCCGTTGCTTTTAGTCCTAAAAAATAGGTTATCATTAATGCGTCCATTGTCAAAA
>CAMDAO010000072.1 GCA_945888595.1 Chryseobacterium gleum
AAGCAATTAGTTTAATTGTAAATGGCTACTGCAAAGAAGTCTTAAATCAGTTGCCAATGGAATTTGCTGTTGAAGCACAGAAATTGTTGGCGATTTCGTTGGAAGGATCTGTGGGGTGATAATTAGGTTGTAGATTGCAGATTGTAGATTGCAGATTACAAATTAAAGATTGTTGATTATAGATTGCAGATTATAGATTGTAGATTGTAGATTGGAGATTACAAATTATAGATTGGAGATTACAAAAAAATAAATAATGGCACAAATTAAAAATTTTGAAGAATTAGAGGTTTGGAAATTAAGTATGGAATTATGTACTGAAATTTACAAATTAACTAATACGGAATTATTTTCTCGTGATTTTGGACTGAAGGATCAAATTAGACGTTCAGCAATTTCGGTTCCTTCTAATATTTCTGAAGGCTATGAAAGAGATGGAAAAAATCAATTTCTCTATTTTTTAGCTATTTCAAAAGGTTCTTGCGGAGAATTAAGAACTCAACTTAAAATAGCGCAAAATTTAAATTACTTGGATGAAGAAAAATATAATGTTTTAAATGAAAAATGTGTGAAAACAAGTAAACAATTGTCCGGATTTATAAAATATTTAAAAAGTTTCAACGAAAAAAAATTAGTTAAAAATTAAAATTCAATTTGCAATTTGCAATCTGTAATTTTTCAATTCAATTAAAAAAAAATGATTACGATAAAAAATTTACATGCATCTATTGATGGGAAAGAAATTCTTAAAGGATTAAATTTAGAAGTTAAACCGGGAGAAGTTCATGCAATCATGGGACCGAATGGTGCTGGAAAAAGTACTTTGGCGTCCGTTTTAGCTGGTCGGGAAGAATATGAAATCACGGAAGGTACAGTTGATTTTGATGGAAAAGACTTACTCGATTTGAAAACGGAAGATCGAGCACGAGAAGGTTTATTTTTAGCTTTTCAATATCCGATTGAAATTCCAGGGGTGTCAAATATCAATTTTTTGCGCGCTGCACTAAATGAAATCAGAGAATACCGAGGTGAAGAACCTATTTCAGCAAAAGATTTTTTGATATTAGTGCGTGAAAAATCGGCTATCGTGGAATTAGATCCAAAATTGGCATCTCGATCTGTGAACGAAGGTTTTTCAGGTGGTGAGAAAAAGAGAAATGAAATATTTCAAATGGCCATGTTAAACCCTAAATTAGCAATTTTAGATGAAACGGATTCAGGTCTTGATATTGATGCATTAAGAATTGTTGCCAACGGTGTCAATAAGTTAAAGTCAAAGGATAATGCTACTATTGTGATCACGCACTACCAAAGATTATTAGACTATATTATACCTGATTTTGTACATGTGTTATACGATGGAAAGATTGTAAAAACCGGTACAAAAGAATTGGCGCTTGACTTGGAAGAACGAGGCTATGATTGGATAAAAGAAGAAATGTCGCTTTAGGAAATTAGACAATAGATTTTTAAGTCTTAAGATAAAAAAATATGAGTGAAATTATAAATGCTCCAGTATTCAAAAAAGTAGAGTTGATTCTTAAAAATGAATTTGAAGGAGTACTTTCAGAAGAATTAAAAACTAAATCATCCTCTATTCTTGATGGAATTCAAATGCCAACTACTAAAACAGAAGCATGGAAATACACACGTTTAGGAAAAATAAACAACAAGAAATTTACAGTAAGAAAAGGGGATGTTTCTGATGTTTCATCTTTCATTATTGCTAAAAATGCTTATACTTTAGTATTTGTAAACGGCTTTTTAAATTCAACATTATCTTCAGACACACTTCCAGAAGGAATCTTTTGTAAATCTATAAAGGAAGCGAAGACTGATTCCACATTTGCAAAATACATTGGAAAAAATTTAAGGCTTGAAGAAGAAGTTTTCAATTCATTAAATACATTGAATTCTGCTGATGGAGTATTTATTCACGTTGGATCCAAAGTGATTCTTGATAAGCCTTTGCAAATTTTACATATTTTATCTGACACAAACACTATTTCAAATCTGAGAAATCTAATTGTTTGTGAAAAAAATTCAGAAGCAAAAATTATTCAAGGGTATTTTTCTGAAAATGCTACAGATTCATTTACAAATGTTGTCACAGAGGTTTTTGTAGAAGAAAATGCGCATTTGACGATTGATAAAATTCAATACGAAAATGATTCGTGTTATCACGTTGCCACTGAACAAGTGCAACAAGATAAAAATTCCACTTTTACAATTAATACGGTCACGCTAAATGGTGCAATCGTGCGAAACAATTTAAATATCGAAGTTGTTGGTCAAAATTGCCTGACGAATTTGAACGGGACATACCTTTTAAAAGGAAATCAACATGTCGACAATCATACAATTGTTGATCATAAAGCTCCAAATTGTGAATCTCATGAGTTATACAAAGGAGTTGTAAATGATCAATCGACAGCTGTTTTTAACGGAAAAGTGTTCGTTCGGAAAGATGCACAAAAGATCAATGCTTTTCAGTCGAATGCCAACGTTTTGTTAAGCGATGAATCAACAGTCAACTCAAAACCTGAATTAGAAATCTATGCCGATGATGTTAAATGTTCGCATGGTTCTACAACAGGCCAATTGGACGAAGAAGCTGTTTTCTATTTGCGTGCTAGAGGACTTTCTGAAAAATCAGCTAGAAAATTAATGATAGGCGCTTTTGTCAACGATGTACTTAAAAAAATAGAAAATGAAGAAGTGAAAACATTCATTTTTGAAATTTTACATCAACGATTTGACTGGGAATTAAGCAACTAATATCTTTGCAAATTGTTGTAGATACATGCCTTTATTATAGTCGAATTATTTCGTTTAATAAGAAAATACCAGTAATAACTTTTAGAGGATGAGCGAAAATAGCCAAATCATCCATTGGATAATGATTGGAATTCAACAAGAGTTGGACGACCCATCGGAATTGTTTTATTATGACAAAAAAGAGAAACAATTTTTTTCAATCCTACACATTGATTATTTATTATTTGATCAAAATTTGAACATAATAGACGATATTTCACTGTATTACACGAAGGAAGAACTAAATATTCTAAGAAAACGAATAAAAAAAATCCGGAAAAAGGATTCCTCCATTCAAGAATTACCAAGGTTTGGAATCATGAATTCAGAAATAAATAGAAACACTGAAATCACTAAATTTATCGAAGAAAACTCAATTGAAATCGACAAAGTAACCCTTTTCGAAACTTTCCAAAAAGAACCTATTTATCCTGTAAAGAAAAAGAAAGTAAAAACGAAAACTAAAACGTGGTGGAAATTTTGGCAAAAAATCCTCTGCATAAATCACTTAGTTTTTAAAAAACCCTTTTTTTAATCTTTCTTTATTCCTTAACTTTACAAATCAATCGGTATTATAATGAAAAATATTCTCTACGTATTATTTATTCTTTTCACAACTTTCTCGCGAGCACAACTCTATGAAGGTCCAGAAAAACTGAAGGTACATCATGCTGTAGGGATTTCAAAAGCGGCATCCTGCACTCCACCGACTACTACGACCTACTTAGAAATGAACAATGTAAGGGCAATGGTTCATACCGCTGGGAATTTATGGCAGGTACCTAATCAAAATTATTCTCAATATGAAATCCCGAAAAATTCTGGGATTATGGCCTTATTTACAGCTGCTCTATGGTTAGGTGGAACTGATATTAATGGGCAATTAAAATTAGCTGCCTTAAGATACAGAGAAGGTCAAGATTATTGGACAGGGCCATTGACAAATATTACCGCTACAACCAATTACGAGAATTGCGCAAAATATGATAAACATTTTATCACAACACACGAATCAATCGCTGAATTTAATGCTTGGTATGAGGCCGGAATTGCAGATCAATTGAACGGAACCTCCACGCAAAATGAATCTTTTCCAGGTTACGTGATTCCTGATATTGTTAAAACTTGGCCTGCTCACGGTGATGTTTCTATTGGGCAGGACTTCTATTTGGCGCCTTTTTTTGATAGAAATATCGATGGGATTTATAAATATGAAGACGGTGATTATCCTTGGTATGATCTTAGTAAAACAAAAGAATGTAAAACAGACCGCAGAGTTTCCCTTTATGGCGATTTAAACTACTGGTGGATCATGAATGACAAAGGCAATATTCATACTGAAACAACAGGAGAACCGATTGGTATGGAAATTAGAGCTCAAGCCTTTTCTTTTTCGTCCAATGATGAAATTAATAACATGACGTTTTATAATTACGAACTAATTAATAGAGGTACGCAAACATTATATAATACCTATTTTGGTTTCTTTACCGATGGAGCACTAGGGAATCCCAAAGATGATTATGTGGGCTGCGATGTAAATCGAGGACTGGGGTATTATTACAATGGAACGAATTTTGATTCAGATGTCAGCGGTTATAAAGGATATGGAAATAGTCCTCCGGCTGTAGGCGTTGATTTTTTTGAAGGACCTTTTCAAGATGATGATGGAATAGATAATGCCTTTGGAATTGGCCCCAATGAAGCGCTCAATGGAATAGGATATGGAGATGGTATCGTTGATAATGAGCGATTTGGAATGAGACGTTTTCTCTATTACAGTAATACAACATTAGGAGCAAATCCCAATCAAACTGACCCTGTTAAAGCGACGGATTATTACAACTATCTGCAAGGGAAATGGAAAGATGGCACTTCCTTTTATTATGGGGGAAATGGATATATTTCAGATCCTGATGCCAATACATTGATGCCGTGTGATTTTATGTTTCCTGGAGATACAGATCCCTTAGGTTGGGGAACTAATGGTGAACCACAACTTCCATGGACAGAACAAAGCGCTGGTAACCTTCCAAATGACAAACGCTTTGTAGAATCTGCAGGACCTTTCATTTTGAAACCTGGATCCGTCAATAATATTACGGTTGGAGTTTGTTGGGCACGTAGTAATGAAATCGATCCTTTTGCTTCTGTTGTTGTTTTGCAGCGAGTAGATGACAAAGCCCAAGCCCTATTTGAAAATTGTTTTAGAATTTTAGAAGGACCGCATGCTCCAGAATTAAAAATTCAAGAATTAAATAACGAACTCATTTTAATGATTTCAAATCCTATTAATTCGAATAATTATGGGGAACACTACGAAGAAATTGATCCATTAATTGTTGCACCCGATAGCAGCGCTGATAAAAAATATAAATTTCAAGGATATCAAATCTATCAATTAATTAACAATAATACGGCTATATCTGATGTAGGAAATCCTGAAAAAGCAAGATTAGTAGGGCAATGCGATTTGAAAGATAATTTTAGCAGAATCATAAATTTTGAATTTGATGAAGACCTACAAGCCTCTGTTGCAGTAGAAAAAGTAAATGGAGAAAACAAAGGAATTCGGCATACATTTCAAGTAAAAAATGATCAATTTGCTTTAGGTGATAAACGCTTAGTGAATTTTAAAAAATATTATTATTTAGCTGTTTCCTATGCTACTAATAACTATAAAACATACATTCCAACGGATCCATTAGCGTTAGATGGTCAAAAGAAAATATTTTTATTAAGTCGAAAAGCAGCAGTTGGTTCCGTTGTTACGATGGAAGCAATTCCGCATAATCCAATGCCAGAAGCAGACGGCACAAACCAATTAGCTAGCTATGGATCAACGCCAAAAATTACTCGTTTAGACGGATATGGAAATGGTGGCCATGCAATAGAGTTAACAGATGAATCTGAAAATTATATTGTGCAAAATGGTTTTATGAGCAATCCAACGTATGAGTATGGGTCTGCACCTATTCATATAAAAGTAGTGGATCCACTTAATATTGCGAATGGATATTTTGAATGTTTATTTGATAACGGAGGATACGATAGTAACGGGACCAACGGAGCCGATTCAGCGGTATGGATAATTAATCGATATGAATTTGAAAATGGACCACTCCTCGAATCTAAGTCTGGCCAAGTTGCCATTTCACAAGATAATGAACAAATTATTCCACAATGGGGAGTTTCAGTTCAAATTAATCAAGTAAAATACACAAACGGAAGCGCAAACGAATTTACAGAACCAATTAGTTCATCCATTGAATTTGCAGATTCCTCCAAAAAATGGTTATCAGGAATTAGTGATAATGATGGCTTTGATCCTCAAAACTGGATACGTTCAGGCACTGCTGATGACACATCTACCATTGGTTTTTCGCCCACTTTTATTGCTCCTGGTTGCTACAGAGATGAAATAGGCGTAGATCCTGAAAAACAATATTCTAAGTTACTTGGAGGAACAATTGCACCACATCGACTTGTAGGATATCAATGTGATTATCAACCTTTAGCATATTACGGATTACCTTTTGGGTCGGTACCAGCTCAAAGCAAGACCTATGCTAAAATTAGTTACTTACCAAGTATCAATATTATACTCACTTCCGATCAATCGAAATGGACTAGATGTCCCGTTTTTGAATTGGGTCGTGACTTTAATTTAAATTTTGGTGGTGCTAAACCAGGAGGTTTGAGAAAAAGTCCTAGCGTTGGTAAAGATTTTCAAGCAGATGGAAGCGGAACAACAGGAATGAGTTGGTTTCCTGGCTATGCAATTGATTTAGAATCTGGTGCGCGACTATTTATGGCATTTGGTGAGAATTCCTTTCTAGTAAATGATAGTGGTGCAAATATGAAATGGGATCCCTCCTCTCGTTTAATAGATGATATGGGAAATCCAATTTTAGGTGGATTACAGCCCATTTATGTTTTCAGTTACAAACAAGCTGAGATCAATGGGAATAGCAATGCGTATGATTTTCCAGCGTATAATCCAACAAATAATGAGGTGTATAATTTAATGCAATTAGTGGAAAGTGGAGACAATGCTGCCAAACGACATGTATATGGAAGTATGACATGGATTGCCAATCCCATAGGCGTGCCTTTTCAATCGTATTTAGCATGTGATGTTAAAATTAAAATACGCGTTAACAAGGAATACAAAAACTTTTCAGCAACCAACCTAAACAATGGAAAGCCAATGTATTCTTGGAATATGGATTCCTTTGCAACCGAAAAAGGCAGTACCTCACAATTGATTGAAGCATTAAAACTAATCAATATCGTTCCTAATCCATATTATGCTTATTCTGAATACGAAAGAAATAGATTAGATACGCGTGTGAAAATAACAAATTTACCAGAAAAATGTACGGTTACGATCTATACAGTCAATGGGAAATTGGTACGCACGTATAAAAAAGATAGTGCAGAAACTTATGTAGACTGGGATTTAAATAATCACAAAGCGATACCAGTGGCGGGCGGAGTGTATTTAATCCACATTGAAGTGCCAGGAATTGGAGAAAGAGTATTAAAGTTTTTTGGAGGAATGAGACAGGTAGATTTACAAAATCTGTAGGTGTGTTATCAATGATTGCTTTTTGATCAACAATGAAAAATTTCAATAATCTTTCTATTTTAATTTTCCTTGTAAAACGGTTTTGATATCTTTCATAAATTCTGAAGCATAAACAAAATTATTAATTGCAGGATTATCGGTTGTTATTATGGCGTTTCTATCGCCACTCCAACAATTTCTACCCTGATCAATAAAAACGATATTATCCCCAATTTCTATCACAGAATTCATGTCGTGAGTAATTACAACTGTAGTAATACCATACTCATAGGTAATTTCACGAATTAAGTTATCAATAACGATAGATGTTTTTGGATCTAGTCCTGAATTAGGCTCATCACAAAAAAGATATTTTGGTTTCATTGAAATAGCGCGAGCAATGGCAATTCTTTTCTGCATCCCACCGCTACATTCTGCAGGTAACAGTTTATTTTTTCCTGATAAATTTACACGATCCAAACAAAAATCAGCTCTTTCTTGCATCTCTTTTTTAGACATATTCGTGAGCATAGAAAGTGGGAACATAACATTTTGTTCAGCGGTCATCGAATCAAACAAAGCTGATCCTTGGAATAGCATGCCTATTTCTTTTCGAATGTCTCTTCTCTCATTTCCTTCTAATTCAGAGAAATTTCTTCCGTCATATAAAATACTTCCTTCATCGACTTCGTGCAAACCAACAATACATTTTGCTAATACAGACTTTCCTTGACCAGATTGCCCAATTATCATGTTGACTTTACCGGTATCAAACTTAGCTGTGATATCATCTAAAACTAGCGTACCATTGAATGATTTATTAATATTTACAACTTCAATCATTACAAAAGAATCATTTGGGTAAGGAAGAAATTACAAATAAGAATGACAATACTGCTTATAACCACCGCCTGTGTTGAAGAACGTCCTACATCTAGCGCTCCACCTTTTGTGTAATATCCGTAAAAAGAGGAAATAGTAACGATTACAAAAGCAAAGACTTCTGATTTAACTAGCGCATAAACAATATCACTATCTAGATAAAATGAGCGAAGTCCAAAAATATATGTCTCTGTGTTAGATAATCCTGAAGATACCAAGGCTAACCAACCCCCTACAAGACTTAAAACTATTGAAAAAACAAGTATTAGTGGGAAAAATAAGACCGCTGCTACAATCTTAGGTAAAACCAAGTAGGTTAGTGAATTAATTCCCATTGTTTCAAGGGCATCTATTTGCTCCGTCACGCGCATTGTCCCAATCTCAGAGGCAATATTTGAACCAATCTTTCCTGCTAAGATGAGTGACAAAATTGTCGGAGAAAATTCTAAAATTGTACTTGACCTTGTGATATACCCAATTGTATATTCTGGTAAAAGAGGTGAATCCATATTAGCAGCTGTTTGCAGGGCAATCACTCCACCCATAAAAACAGAAATAAGAACAACAATAGGCAAAGACTTCAGGCCTATTAGCTCAATTTCATTCATTAATCTGTACCGAAAAATACGCATCTTTTCTGGACGCGAAAATATGATGCGTAACATCATAAAATACTTTCCTATGTTTATTATTAACTGCATAATGAGCGCTAAGATACTAGTAATTTCATTTAAAACGGTTCAAAAATAAATTCTTTGTAAATAATTGTCACTAATTTCATGTAATTTTGATCTGTGAAAAATCCAATTTTAAGAAAAAAATCGACCGTTATGGAAGGCTTTAAGAAATTTCTTCCAGCCGGATTTGAAGAGATTGTTGTTGATCTCTTTTTAGCATCTCCTGTTCGTTTTAAGATTGTTCCTCCCCGCAAAACAAAGTTGGGAGATTTTAGCATTGGTCATGGAATGGAAAAACCTCAAATCACCATCAATGGAGACTTAAATCCATACTCATTCTTAATAACCACTTTACATGAATTTGCCCATCTGCATACGTATCAGCAATATGGTAACCGAGTCAATCCGCATGGTGAAGAATGGAAAGCAAACTTTAGAAAATTATTAATTCCAATCATTAATTCTGGAAAATTACCAAAAGACATTGAAATTTCACTGGTAAATTCATTGGTAAATATGAAAGCTTCCTCTTGCACCGATATCAAATTATCGAGAGTTCTTAAAAATTATGATGCGCGCAAAGAAGGATTTGAAATCTTAGAACAACTGCCAAAAAACACTATCTTTGTTTTAAATGGAAGACAATTTATAAAAGGAAATCTTCGGAGAAAAAAATTTTTATGTGAAGAAACAATCAGTAAAAGAATGTTTTTGATAAATTCGTTAGCTGAAGTTCAACCGTTGTAATATAAAAACTATAAAATGAAAAACAATTATTGTATCATAATGGCTGGAGGAATTGGGAGTCGTTTTTGGCCAATGTCAACTCCTCAATGTCCTAAACAATTTTTAGATGTTTTAGGGATCGGAAAATCATTAATTCAAATGACTTACGAGCGGATGCTGCATATTGCTCCAAAAGAAAATATATACATATTAACCAACGAATCATACTCTCAACTTGTACAAGAACAGTTGCCAGATATTACTATAAATCAAATACTTACTGAGCCAATTCGAAAAAACACAGCTCCTTGTATTGCCTATGCTTCTGCAAAAATATTTTCTATCAATCCTTCTGCTACATTGATTGTTGCCCCATCTGATCACCTTATTTTGAAGGAAGATAACTTTGTTCAAACGGTCAATATTGCCATAGAAAGTGCGAACAAAGATGAAAAGCTTTTAACAATAGGTATAAAACCAACTCGACCAGATACAGGATATGGATACATTGAGTTTTCTGAAGAGCGCGAAATTTTTCCTGGTCAAGTAATCGCAGTGAAACATTTCAGAGAAAAACCGAGTAAAGAAATGGCTGAAATTTTCCTAAAAAGTGGAAATTACTATTGGAATTCAGGTATTTTCATCTGGAGGGCAAAAACTATTTTGAATGCTTTGAAAAAATTTAAACCTGAATTATATCAATTATTTGCTGGAGATTTAAGTTTTTACAATACCTCATCGGAGCAAACAAAGATCAACAAATGCTTTAAAAAATGTGAAGATATTTCTATTGACTTTGCTATCATGGAGAATGCGAAAAACACAGAAGTTGTGCTAGCCAATTTTGATTGGTCAGATTTAGGAACATGGGGAAGTCTGCATTCCCATCTAGATAGAGACTACAATGGAAATGCAGTCATTGGCAAAAATGTATATGTCACAAACTCTACTAATTGCACTGTCAATCTTCCTCATAATAAATTAGCGATGATTGATGGTTTAGATAATTTCATAGTGGTTGAATCTGATAATATGCTGATGATCCTCAATAAAGCTGACGAACAAAATTTAAAAAAATACCTAATTCCATTAGAAGAAAAAAGTCCCCAATTTTTTAAAAAGGAGTAAATAATGAGTAGTTCATTGTGAAGTTTCCGCTATTTTATGCTTCTCGGATCAATATAAAAAGTACACGAATCCTCGAGATTCATCCGAAACAGCTTGATATATTAAGAAAATAATAATCGCTACAGAAATCGCTTGCAAAGGCATCGGCATTCTCGTAAAGGTGATTTCCCACAGATCTTTCATTTTCTTTGGTAACCAATGAACGACAAAGCCAAGTATCATTATGATAAATACTGTTTGATAGGTCCAAAGCACTTTTCCAAACGTTTGTAAGGTAAAACCAAATTGGTTCCAAACATGATCTAAAAAAGCAAGTGGAGCTCCATTTTCTTGCATAATAAACCAAATTCTGGTAAACGTGATGAAATTGAAAGTGATGAAGATTTTCCAAAAATGAGTCAGCCTCCATGTACTGTTTTCATATGGACTAATCTTTTTCCAATGATTAAATAAAATCAAGGCGAGCCCATTCATCGTTCCCCAAATTACAAAATTCACACTGGGGCCGTGCCACAACCCTCCAACGACCATCGTTATTAATAAATTCAAATCCCTGTGAACATATTTTTTGAAACTTGGAACAAACAATATTATTAGTAAAAAAGAGGCCGTAATTCCGACATATATAAAGACTAATTCATACCATCGGGTGATAAATAAAAGGAAAATAATAATTAAAAAAGTACTAATGTAGGTTCCCCAACCACCTGACTTATTTCCTCCTAAAGGAATGTATAAATAATTTCTTAACCATGCTCCCAAAGATCGATGCCACCTTCTCCAAAAATCTGCTACATTAATTGCTTTATAGGGAGAATCAAAGTTTTGAAATAATTTGAATCCCATCAATCGTGAAACTCCGGTTGCTATATCTGTATAGCCTGAAAAATCGCCATAAATCTGCAACGAATAAGCCCACATGGCAATAATTCCAACAAAACCAGGATATGCCTCTGGTGCATCAACTATCTTGTCTACAAAATGTGTCGCAATATAATCTGCCAAGACTAACTTTTTTATTAAACCCTTAACAATTTGAATGATTGCCCAACTAAAATCTGTTTTATTCAAAGAATAAGGTTCGTTAATTTGAGGAATAAAATCTTTTGCTCTCGCAATTGGACCTAGCAGTATATGAGGAAAAAAAGTGATGAAAAAAGAATAATCAAAGAAACTTTTCACTGGTTTTATTTCATTTCTATATACGTCAACAACATAACTTATGCTTTGAAAAGTAAAAAATGAAACGCCTGCTGGTACAATGATTTTATCGACTAGGGATCCTGTCCCAGTAAATCCGCTAGTCCATTGGGCAAAGTAATTTAAGGCTTTAAAATCTGTATGAAACATAGCGTTAA
>CAMDAO010000073.1 GCA_945888595.1 Chryseobacterium gleum
AATAAATTTACAAAATATATGCCACAAATAAAAATTGAATTTGATAATTCATGATTTATATTTTAATATACGCTCATTAAATTTTATATATATTGCCAAATTATTATCAGATCGAACCTCACAATTGATTATCTTTATTCGCTAATAAAGATTTCTTAATCTATGTTTTCAGTATTAATGCATTGAAAATTAATAAGTAATAAATAAAAATGAATAAACTTTTTTCTGATTTCCCTAAAATTTCTAAAGAAAAATGGGAAGAAAAATTGACGAAAGAACTAAAAGGTGCAGACTTTGAATCCTCCTTCATGCGAACAGATGAAATTGAAGATCTCTTTTATTCTACTTATTCTCATAAGCAAGATGTTTCCTTATCTGCTGAAGTGCCTGGCGAATACCCATTTACAAGAAGTGGAAAAACCACTGATAACGATTGGAATATAGCTTCTTTAGTCCTTATTACTGATGAAAAAGAAGCAAATATTCGCGCTTTAGATTTTCTAATGACGGGTTGTACTTCATTAATTTTTGAGACTAGAAAAAATACCATCAATTGGGAAATTCTTTTTGATCAAATTGGATTTGAATACATTCAAACGCAGTTTATTTTAACCGATTTTGAACAATATACAAGTCTAAGAAAAAGCCTAAAGGGGAAAGAAAATTGCATTTTTATATACCGCCTCAGCTTTTTTTTCGCTGAAAAATGGATCAATAATTTCACTGATTTTTTACAAGTTCCTTCTTCTGAAAATCTTCGCTTTTGTCATGTGAATACATTTGAGATTCAACAATGTGGTGCAAATATTTCCCAAGAAGTGAGCTTCGGTTTGGCTGTTGGACATGAATATTTGGTGAAGTTGATGGAAAATGGATACACCATTGATCAAGCTGCTTCAAGTATTCATTTTTCAATCGGTGTTGGGGCTAATTATTTTTATGAAATGGCGAAAGTCAGAGCGCTTCGTAAATTGTGGAGCAAAATTGTAAAGAGTTATAATCCGAAGCATGAAAATTCATCAATTTGTCCTATTACGGCCGAAATTGGGCACATGAATAAATCTGTGAAAGATCCATACACTAATTTACTTCGGCAAACGACGGAAGCGATGTCGGCGGTTTCTGCAGGAGTTGACACCTTATTGATTCATCCCTATAATTCGAAATCGATAGAAGGTACAACCGAATTATCTGCACGAATGGCAATGAATATTTCGTTAATTTTGAAAGATGAAAGTTATTTCGATAAGGTTATCGATCCTATAGGAGGTAGTTATTCCATTGAACTTTTAACGGAACAAATTGCAGAAAAATCATGGGGTTTATTTCAAGAAATAGATACCGCAGGAGGAATCTGTTCTAAAGAAGCGGTGGATGTTCTGAAAGAAAAGATTCTTGATAAAGCGAAGATAAGACTAGAAAAAGTAAAATCTGGACAACAAGTAATCATCGGTGTTAATAAATTTACAAATCCTGAAGTGATAGAAAATACGTGGTTACCTGAAGAATCTTTTTTAGGGTTGAAGAAGATAGTTTTTGAAAGAGATCTTAAAATAAATTAAGAATATGGAACGTATTTCATTTAAAGATATTCAGTATTCATCAGAGGTTGTGAATGACAGTGCAACGTCAGAAATTACTTATGAAACGGCTGAGAAAATAAATTTATTGAATTTTTACCAAGCGAAAGATATAAAGGATACCGAGCATATCGGTTTCGTTTCTGGAATAGCACCTTTTTTACGAGGCCCGTATTCCTCTATGTTTGTCATTCGACCATGGACCATTCGTCAATATGCAGGATTTTCTACTGCTGAGGAATCAAATGCATTTTATAGAAGAAATTTAGCCGCAGGACAAAAAGGATTATCGGTAGCTTTTGATTTAGCAACGCATCGCGGGTACGATTCTGATCATGAAAGAGTAGAAGGGGATGTCGGAAAAGCAGGCGTTGCCATTGACTCAGTATTGGATATGAAGATTTTGTTCGATCAAATTCCCTTGGAAGAAATGTCTGTTTCAATGACGATGAATGGAGCTGTTTTGCCCATTTTAGCATTTTATATCGTCGCAGCTGAAGAACAAGGAGTGAAACAAGAGCAATTATCAGGAACCATTCAAAATGATATTTTAAAAGAATTTATGGTGAGGAATACGTATATATATCCGCCAGAATCTTCTATGAGAATTATTTCCGATATTTTTGATTATACATCTAAGAAGATGCCGAAATACAATTCAATCTCTATTTCGGGGTATCATATGCAGGAAGCAGGTGCCACTGCTGCTATTGAATTAGCATATACATTAGCAGATGGCTTAGAATACTTAAGAGCAGGAATTAAAGCAGGAATGAGTATTGATGAATTTGCCCCTAGACTTAGCTTTTTCTGGGCTGTAGGGATGAATCACCACATGGAAATTGCGAAATTGCGGGCGGGAAGATTAATTTGGTCAAAATTGGTGAAGCAATTTAATCCTGCATCTGAAAAATCCCTGGCATTGCGAACTCATTGTCAAACTTCAGGTTGGAGTTTAACAGAGCAAGATCCTTTTAATAATGTGGCACGTACATGTGTAGAAGCAATGGCTGCAGCCTTTGGAGGTACTCAATCATTACACACAAATGCCTTGGATGAAGCCATCGCCTTACCTACTGATTTTTCTGCTCGAATTGCCAGAAATACACAGATTTATATTCAAGAAGAAACAGGTATTACGTCATTCATTGATCCATTTGGAGGCAGCTTTTACGTAGAAAAATTAACAGAAGAGCTTACTGATGAGGCGTGGAAATTAATACTAGAAGTGGAAGAGTTAGGAGGAATGGCAAAAGCAATTGAAACGGGCTTACCGAAAATGAGAATTGAAGAGGCGGCAGCTCGAAAACAAGCCAGAATTGATTCAGGAAAGGATATTATTGTGGGTGTAAATCGATACCAAAGAGAAAAAGAAGATCAAATGGATATTCTAGAAGTAGATAATTCAAAAGTTCGCATCTCTCAAATTGCTAGAATTCAAGAAATGAAAGCAAATCGAAACGCTAAGGAAGTAGAAAAGGCCTTAGAAAATTTAGGGGAAGCAGCAAAAAAAGGAACAGGAAATTTGTTAGAATTGGCCATAGTTTGTGCAAGAGAAAGAGCTACTTTGGGAGAGATTTCTTCAGCATTAGAAAAAACATATGGTAGATATAAAGCAGTAATCCGCTCTATAAGCGGAGTTTATTCGTCAGAATCTATGAAAGATAAGGACTTTGAGATGGCCATGGAGATGGCGAATCTATTTAGTAAAATGGAGGGCAGAAGACCACGTATTATGGTGGCGAAAATGGGTCAGGATGGTCATGATCGTGGTGCAAAAGTGATAGCGACGTCATTTGCAGATATTGGTTTTGATGTTGATATTGGCCCATTATTTCAAACACCGAAAGAAGCGGCTAAGCAAGCGGTTGAAAATGATGTTCATATTCTCGGAGTTTCGTCTTTAGCGGCAGGTCATAAAACATTGGTTCCACAGGTAATCGAGGAGTTGAAAAAAATGGGACGTGAAGATATAATGGTTGTCGCTGGCGGAGTTATTCCTCAGCAAGATTATGATTTTTTATACAAAGCCGGCGTTTTTGGTATTTTTGGACCAGGCACGAAAATCTCTAAAGCAGCACAAGATATTTTGGGTTTATTAATTAAAAGTGTCGAAGAATAATTAGTTCTTTTTTGTATTTGATTGGAATTATTTATAAATTCGGCACAGTTATTGAAAATTTAGCTATAAAAAATAAATCAGTATGAAAAAAACATTTTGTGCAATGTTGGTAGTATTTACTACCTTTTTAAGCTATTGTCAAGCTCCAGATTATGATGATTTAAAGATTTTGTACGCTGATGGAAAGTACGAAAAATTGGTCGCAGCAGCGGATAAATATACCTTAAAGGAAAGTACAAGTAAAGATCCGAATTCTTTTATGTGGTTAGCTAGAGGTCTATATAAGGTATCTCTTTCAGGAAATGCAGATGAAAAATACGCTACAGCATATAAAGATGCAATCGGTGCTCTTTCAAAGGTTACTAAATTGGATAAAGACACCAGTTGTCGAACCATACACAAGGAATTTGTAGATGAATTTCAAATGAGTTTAGCGAATAGAGTGAATGACTTCATAACATCTGAAAAATTCCGTGATGCTTCAGGAATGGCCGTAAAATATTATAAAATTTCTACCAACATTATTGGTGCGAAATATATTGAAGCAGCGGCGAAATACAGAAGTGCGGATAAAGGAGGAGCAAGTGCGTTGTGGAAAGAGTGCGATAAAATCCTAGCAACAATTGTTGATCTCGAATCGTGGTCTGAAGCTGATATTAGCCTTTTTAAATCAGGTGTGCTTATGACAGCAGATTGTTATATCAATGGTCGCCAAAAAGAAAAAGCAGTTGATTTGTTAAATAAAGTTGCTCCTTGGTTTGAAGAGGACGACGAATTTAAAGCGCGCTACGACGAATTGACGAAATAAAAGTAGTATTTTACTTGAACACGATACTTTAAATAGCTCCTTAAGGGAGCTATTTTTGTTTTGGGTATCAAATATGTATGTTTTGAACATTGGGATTTTAAAAACAATAAAAACAGATAGTATTAGCAGTTGTAAAAGGATGTACTTTTGAATTCACGAGTGTTGCTGAGATTAAATCCCATGAAGAAATATTTAAAATATTTAAAAAATAAGTTTATTTTAACGAGTGTAATTTTCTTTATTTATGCTTTGTTTTTAGATGATATAGATTTAGGGTCAATGATTAATCATTCTAGTAAATTAAGAAATCTAGAAGCTGCAAAGCTGGAAGTTTCTGCAAAATTGAATAAAACGAGACATACCTTAAAGCAATTACGTTATTATTCTGAAATTGAAAGATATGCCCGCGAGGAGAAATTTTTCAAAAAAGACAACGAAGATATTTTTGTGATTACCTATGAATGAAATAGATGAAGGATTCAAGATTGAAAGACTTGAGTTTCTCTGGTCTTGAATCTTTGCGTCTTTTTTCATTAAGTCCAATTAATCAATTTTATCATTTACGACCTATTTCTTTTGAAAAAATCAATGAACTTTAAGTTAATTTGACAGTACATTATTGTCGATATTACGTATCTTTTTCGTTAATTTAGCAGCGCTTAAAAAAGCACTATTATTTAATTGAAAACATGGAAAACTCTTTACATTATAAACCAGTAAACAACGTTAGAATTGTCACAGCGGCAGCTTTGTTTGATGGTCATGATGCTGCGATTAACATCATGCGTCGAATTATTCAAGCTACGGGTTGTGAGGTTATTCATCTTGGTCATGATAGATCTGTGGAAGAAGTAGTTGATTGTGCTATACAAGAAGATGCGCAGGCGATTGCGATTACTTCGTATCAAGGTGGTCATAATGAGTATTTTAAATACATGCGTGATTTATTGATTGAAAAAGGCGCACCGCAAATAAAGATTTTTGGTGGTGGTGGTGGTACCATTCTCCCTAGTGAAATAGCTGAATTACAAACATACGGAATCACGCGGATTTATCATCCAGATGATGGTCGAACGATGGGATTGCAAGGAATGATCAATGATTTGATTGAGAAATGTGATTTTCCTGTTGGTGAAAAGTTAAATGGAGAAATCAATCATCTGAAAGAGAAAAGTGTTCCTGCAATAGCACGAATAATTTCTGCTGCTGAAAATTTTGCTGAAGCTTCAAAAAATGTAATGGATGAGGTACGAGCAATGGCAACTGCAGTTAAAGTTCCTGTTTTAGGAATTACTGGTACAGGTGGTTCAGGAAAATCTTCTTTGGTGGATGAATTGGTTCGTCGTTTTTTAATTGATTTTCCGACAAAAACAATTGCAGTGGTGTCTGTGGATCCTTCGAAACGAAAAACAGGTGGCGCATTACTAGGAGATAGAATTAGAATGAATTCTATAAAAAATCCAAGAGTGTACATGCGTTCATTGGCGACGAGACAATCCAATTTAGCATTGTCAAAACATGTTTCTGAAGCGATTAATGTATTAAAAGCGGCGGAATATGATTTGATTATTTTAGAAACTTCAGGTATCGGACAATCAGATACTGAAATTTTAGACCATTCAGATGTTTCACTTTATGTGATGACCCCAGAATATGGTGCTGCAACTCAATTAGAGAAGATAGATATGTTGGATTTTGCAGACGTGATTGCGTTGAATAAATTTGATAAAAGAGGCGCTTTAGATGCTCTTCGTGACGTTCGAAAACAATACCAACGGAATCATAATTTATGGGATTCTCCAGTAGATTCTATGCCAGTTCACGGAACAATTGCTTCTCAATTCAATGATCCAGGAATGAATACCTTGTACAAAGTGATCATGGATACGATGGTAGAAAAAGCTGGTGCAGATTTGAAATCTTCGTTCTCCATTACCCAAGAAATGTCGGAAAAGATTTATGTAATTCCGCCAGATCGAACACGTTATTTATCAGAAATTTCAGAAAGTAATAGAGCATACGATAAATGGGTAAATCAGCAGGTTATTGTAGCAGATAAATTGGGTGGTTTGAAATCCTCTATCGAATCAATTACTGCTTCTTCCATGGATGATAAAGATAGACTTGTGAAAGGATTGCAAGAAGCTTTTGAAATAGAGAAGTTAAATTTTGACCCTAAAAACTGGGCAATTCTGGAAGGTTGGCATGAGAAAAAGCAACTGTATAAAGACCCAATTTTCAAATTTAAAGTGAGAGATAAAGAGCTTTCACTTCAAACGCATACGGAGTCATTATCACATTCTCAGATTCCCAAAGTTGTTACACCAAACTACAAGGGTTGGGGTGATATTTTGCGATGGGTTTTGCAAGAAAATGTACCAGGTGAATTTCCGTATACTTCAGGATTGTTTCCTTTCAAGCGGGAAGGTGAAGATCCAACACGTATGTTTGCAGGGGAAGGAGGTCCGGAAAGAACCAATAAACGTTTTCATTATGTGAGTATAGGTATGCCTGCTAAAAGATTGTCAACCGCATTTGATTCGGTGACTCTTTATGGAAATGATCCAGATATTAGGCCTGATATTTATGGAAAAATTGGTAACTCAGGAGTTTCTATCTGTTGCTTAGACGATGCGAAAAAGTTGTATTCAGGTTTTGATTTATCTCATCCGTTGACCTCTGTTTCTATGACCATCAATGGACCAGCCCCAATGTTGTTAGGTTTCTTTTTAAATGCTGCTATCGATCAAAATTGTGAAAAGTATATTATTGAGAATAAGCTTGAGGCTGAAATTGAGGCTAAAATTGAGAAATATTATCACAAAAAAGGGGTAAAAAGACCTCGATATCAAGGCGAATTACCTGAAGGGAATAATGGCTTAGGATTAATGCTATTAGGAATTACGGGAGATAAAGTTTTACCAAGGGATGTCTATGCGGAGATTAAAAAAACAACGTTAACTCAAGTTCGGGGAACGGTTCAAGCAGATATTTTAAAAGAAGATCAAGCTCAAAATACCTGTATTTTTTCAACTGAATTTGCCTTGCGATTAATGGGGGATGTTCAACAGTATTTTATTGATAATGCGGTTCGAAATTTTTATTCTGTTTCCATTTCAGGATATCACATTGCTGAAGCGGGTGCAAATCCGATTACGCAGTTGGCATTTACATTGGCGAATGGTTTCACGTTTGTCGAATACTATTTAAGTCGGGGAATGGACATCAATGAATTTGCACCTAATTTATCCTTCTTTTTCTCGAACGGAATTGATCCTGAATATGCAGTGATAGGTCGAGTAGCTCGAAAATTGTGGTCCAAAGCAATGTCAAAAAAATATGGAGCAAACGCTCGAGCTCAAATGTTGAAATATCATATTCAAACTTCTGGACGTTCGTTGCATGCACAAGAGATTGATTTCAATGATATTCGTACCACCTTGCAAGCTTTGTATGCAATTTACGACAACTGTAACTCCTTGCATACCAATGCGTATGATGAAGCGATAACAACGCCCACTGAAGAATCCGTTCGACGTGCTATGGCAATTCAATTGATTATCAATAGAGAATTAGGATTAGCGAAGAATGAAAATCCATTACAAGGAAGTTTTATTATCGAAGAATTAACCGATTTGGTGGAATCAGCTGTATTAACTGAATTTGATAGAATTACGGAAAGAGGAGGTGTTTTAGGAGCGATGGAGACGATGTACCAGCGTTCTAAGATTCAAGAAGAATCACTTTATTACGAAACGTTGAAGCACAATGGTGAATTTCCAATTATTGGTGTAAATACATTTTTGAGTTCAAAGGGTTCGCCAACCGTCCTTCCAAAAGAAGTAATTCGAGCTACCGAAGAGGAAAAACAATATCAAATTAACATGTTGGTTGATTTGCACGCAGCTAGTGCAGATCAAATGGTAGATCAAATTAAAAAGATTCAAATAACGGCCATTCAAAACAAAAATATCTTTGAAGAATTAATGGAAGTTAGCAAAACAGCTTCACTTGGTCAAATAACAAATTGTTTGTTTGAGGTTGGGGGGCAATATCGACGTAATATGTAGTTTTTTGAATTTTGAATTTTTGATGTTTAATGTTTAATTGATTAAAAAGTATTAAATAAATAGTTTTAAATAAATTTCTCTCATAATTTTTCTTAACTTAAATGAAAATAAAAATTATGAGAGAAAATATTATTGAAGAAAAATCATTTAATTTTGCCCTTCAATCGATTCAAATTTATAAATTATTGATAACACAAAATGAATATGTTTTATCAAAACAATTTTTAAGAAGTTCAACCAGTATTGGCGCAAATGTAAGAGAAGCAAGTGCAGGTTATAGTAAAAAAGATTTTGCGGCAAAAATGAGTATTGCTTCAAAAGAAGCCAGGGAATCTTTATACTGGATTCAATTAATAGAAACTTCAACCTTTATTGATTTTGATTTTAAAAAAATAAAAGAAGAATCTGAAACGTTAATAAGGATTCTAACATCAATAGTTAAAACAAGCCAAATAAATTTAAAAAATCAATAAATAATAATCAAACATTCAACATTAAAAATCAAACATCTTTTTTAAGTCCATTTTCACAATACGTTATTCCCTCGGCTTTTTTATCCGCACAAATTTTCTTGCTGATGGCAGTTTGATCTTCTCGCTCTGGTCTTTCGTGGTAGAGGTGAAATTGAAGAGCATGAAATTTCATGTTAAAAAACGAGAACCCTTGTTTTAATATTCTCCATTCAATGTCTACATCTTCGCCAAAGCCAGTGATTTCATAATCTTCATCAAATCCATTTACAGCGGTCAATGTTGAATAAGGGATTGCCATATTGCAACCAATAATTCGTGGATTTTTGACTTTCTTCACAGGTTTGAAAGGCAAGTAAAAGCTGTCCTCAACTCTTGTGCTTTTATTTAAAATCATTGTTATTTTATTGGGAACAATGTTGCTTGAATTGAGTAAAAAAGTACTTGTTTTAGGGTCTAAATTTGTTCTTTTCGAATAAAAAACAGATGAACCATCGTAATGTTTCACGTATTCATAAATAAATTTTGGATGTAAAATGCAATCACCATCAATGAAGATACACAGTTCTGCTTTGTTTTTTCTTAGACCTGCATTTAGGATTTTATTTTTTCTAAATCCTTGATCTTCCTGCTGCAGATGTAGAATTGAAAATGAGCAAGTATAGTTTTCGATAAATGTTTTCATTTCTTCAAAATTTCCATCTTCAGCAATCGTAACTGTGAAATTTTTATAAACTTGTTGTTCAACAGAGTCTAAAACTTTCTTTAAAAAGGGAATATTCTTGTAAACACAAATAAATAAGTTAACTGAGATATCTTTCATTATTTTTTTATTTCAATTTGTTTTCTAATTGTGCCACACACTGTGCCACAAATTGATATTTTGAAGAATAAAATTTATACCATTATCCAACCCGCCCACACCTAAAACCTAATCCCCAAGCCCTAACGCCTATTTTTTCATCTTCTCCAAAGCAAACAATTCATCTCTTAATCTGGCAGCTTCAAGAAAATCTAATTCTTTGGCCGCTTTTTGCATCGCTTTGCGCGTTAATTGAATGTTTACGGCTAGTTGTTCTTGTGTTTCGTATTGGGCAATTGGATCTGCAGCGACAGATAATTCTTCGTGTGTTAATTGTCGATACATTTTTTCATCGTTGATGATTTTTACATTTTCCAATGTTTGTCCAATTCCTTTATTCAATGCCATTGGAATTTTCCCATGTGCATCATTATAATCGATTTGGATTTTTCTTCTTCTGGCCGTTTCATCAATTGTTTTCTGCATAGAATCGGTCATTTTATCGGCATACATGATTACCGTTCCATTGATATTTCTCGCAGCTCGGCCAACGGTTTGCACTAATGATCTCTCATTTCTTAAAAAACCTTCTTTGTCAGCGTCTAAAATAGCAACGAGAGATACTTCTGGTAAATCTAATCCTTCTCTTAATAGATTAACGCCAATTAAAACATGAAAAGTTCCCATTCTTAATTGCTTCAAAATTACTACACGATCCAGCGTATGCACTTCGCTGTGGATATAGCGACAAAGAATCCCTAATTTATCAAGGTATTTTTGTAATTCTTCAGCCATTCTTTTCGTTAAAGTGGTCACTAAAACCCGTTCATCTCTTTCAATTCGCAAGTGAATTTCTTCGATTAAGTTGTCTATTTGATTTAAACTTGGTCTAACATCTATTATTGGATCTAATAAACCAGTAGGACGAATGACTTGTTCAACTACAATACCGCCTGATTTTTCTAATTCGAATTCCGCCGGAGTAGCAGAAACAAAAATCGTTTGCGGGATAATTGATTCAAATTCTTCAAATTTCAACGGGCGGTTATCCATTGCTGCTTGTAAACGAAATCCGTAGTCGACTAAATTTATTTTTCGTGCTCTATCACCGCCATACATTGCTTTAATTTGTGGCATTGTTGCATGACTTTCATCTACAACCATTAAAAAATTATCGGGAAAGTAATCTAGTAAGCAGAAGGGTCGCGAGCCTGGTACTCGTTGATCAAAATAACGAGAATAGTTCTCAATGCCAGAGCAATAGCCTAATTCTCTAATCATTTCTAAGTCATATGAAACGCGCTCTTCTAACCTTTTTGCTTCTTCTATTTTATGCTCTTTCTTGAAGTTTTCCACTTGTATGCCCATGTCTTCCCCAATTTGATCGATGGCTTTTCGAGTCGTTTCAGGATTTGATACAAAAATATTCGCTGGGTATACATTAATCTCTTGAAAAGATTCAATTTTGGAATTGGTTTCCGGATCAATGGCTGATATGGCATCAATTTCATCTCCAAAAAAGTTAATTCGTAGGGCATGATCTGCATAGGCTAAATAGATGTCGACGGTATCTCCTTTGACGCGAAACATTCCTCTTTTAAATTCAATATTTGCCCGAGAATATAAACTTTCGACCAATCTGAAAAGAAATTTATTTCGTGAAATTATCATTCCTACTTTCAACTGAATAATACTATTTTCAAATTCATTAGGGTTGCCAATTCCATAAATACATGATACGGAAGATACTACAATTACGTCTTTACGTCCTGATAGTAAAGCCGAGGTAGTTGATAGTCTAAGTTTTTCTAATTCTTCATTAATCGCTAAATCTTTTTCAATATATGTTCCTGTAACGGGCATGTATGCTTCAGGTTGATAGTAATCGTAATAGGAAACAAAATATTCAACCGCATTTTCAGGAAAGAAGTGTTTGAATTCGCTATATAGTTGGGCTGCTAATGTTTTATTGTGAGAAAGAATTAGTGTTGGACGATTGGTTTCCTTGATCACATTCGCTACTGTAAACGTTTTCCCACTTCCAGTAACTCCTAATAATGTCTGATTTTGAACGTTATCTTGAAGACCTTCTACTAATTGCTTGATTGCTTCTGGTTGATCGCCAGTGGGTTCAAAGTCCGAAAAAAGTTTAAAATCCATAGAATATACTTATTCTTACAAATTTACTGAAATTCTTTGAGTTTTCATAGCATTGTATTTGGGTGGCAAGTCCAGAAGGTTTCTCTGCAGAATAGGCAATTCAAATCTAATTCATGCGGTATAAAATAA
>CAMDAO010000074.1 GCA_945888595.1 Chryseobacterium gleum
AAAAATATAAAAAAAATGAAAATATTAGCAAACGACGGAATTTCCGATTTAGGAAAAAAATTATTAGAAGAAGCTGGATTCACAGTTATTACAGAAAAAGTAGAACAAGAAAATCTAATCGCTGAAACGAATGCACAGAATATAGAAATGATTCTAGTTAGAAGTGCAACAACCGTTCGTAAAGAGGTTATTGATGCATGCCCCAATTTAAAATTAATTGGTCGTGGAGGAGTAGGAATGGATAATATTGATCTGGAATACGCTAGAGAAAAAGGAGTAATCGTTATCAATACGCCTGCTTCCTCTTCTCAATCTGTTGCTGAATTGGTAATGGGACAGTTATTTTCTATTTCGAGATCTCTTCAAGATTCATTTAAAAACATGGAAAATGGTGACTTTTCACAGTTAAAGAAAAAATTTGCTAAAGGTGTCGAATTACGAGGAAAAACTCTTGGGATCATTGGTTTTGGAAGAATTGGTCAAAGTTTAGCTTCTTATGCCTTAGGTGTTGGAATGGATGTGATTGCTTCAGATTATTATACTGCGACTGCAAAAATAATTGTTCCAATTGGCACAAAGACTAGTGTTGAAGTTGAAATAACTCCTTCTGCTACAATGGATGAGCTTTTATCCAAATCTGATTATATTTCTATTCACGTTCCAAAACAGGCTGACGGGAGCGCTGTTATTTCAGAAAAAGAATTCTCTTTAATGAAAAAAGGAGTTAGAATCGTTAATGCAGCGCGTGGAGGTGTCATAAATGAAGAGCATTTACTTGCCGCTTTAAATAGTGGTAAAGTTGCCGCTGCGGCAATCGATGTTTTTGAAAATGAACCTAATCCAAACAAAGATTTGTTAAGTCATGCAAATATTGCGTGCACGCCTCATATTGGAGCCGCAACATTAGAAGCGCAAGATAGAATTGGTGAAGAATTAGCAAGTTTGATTATTGGACAGTTTGTTACAAAATAGATAAAAGACTGAAAGACAATAGACCGCTTCGCTTAAAGACTTGTATATTCAATCAAAGCAAAATGATTTAATGTCTTAAAATCTTGGATCCAAAAGTCTTGAATCTACAGCAATGACAAAAATAAAACCTTTTAAAGCAATCAGGCCCGTTCGTGACAAAGTGCATTTGGTTGCTACTCGTCCCTATTATTCCTATAAGAAAAACGTATTATCGGCAAAATTAGAGGATAATCCGTTTACTTTCTTGCATATTATCAATCCTGAATTCGGAAGTCCAATCAAAACTCTTCCTAATACACAAGAGAGATTTAACTTAGTAAGCGAGAGTTATAAAAAATTTATTGCAGAAGGAATATTAATTACCGATAAAGAAAATTCCATTTACATCTACAGACAAACTTCTGGAAGTCATCAATATACAGGCATCATTGCAGGAGCAAGTATAAAAGAATATGAAGATGATTTGATCAAGAAACATGAAGCTACCATCACCTCACGAGAGGCTATGTTTACTAACTATTTGGACGTTGTCGGGTACAATGCGGAACCTGTATTGTTATCTTACACACATTCAGATGAATTAGATGTATTATTAAAAGAGCATACAGAAAAACGACCTGAATATGAATTTTCTACAACCGACAGAATAAAGCATGAGCTTTGGATTTTATCAGGTGGTGAAATGGATGGAGTTATTTCTAGTTTTGAAAAAATAGATGCTTGTTATATTGCTGATGGTCATCATCGATCTGCTTCATCTGCTTCTTTAGCTCGATTAAGAAGAGAGAAAGGAAATTTAGATATTAACAATAAAGATTTTTTCCTTGCTTTTTTTATCGATGAAAAAAGGATGAATATTTTAGAATTCAATCGATTAATTAAAAACTTGAATGGATTAGCAAAGAATGAATTTTTAGAAAAAATAAGTACTCATTTTATAGTAGAAAAACTATCAAAAGCGCATAAACCTGCTGGCGAACATCAAATCACAGTTTGCATTGAAGGCGACTGGTATTTATTGATCTGTAAACCAGAAATCATTCATGCAGAACATCCTGTACAATCTTTAGATCCTGAGATATTAACTCAATTTATCCTGACTCCAATATTGGGAATACAAGATTTAAAAACAGATGATAATATTGAATTCATTAGCGGTGCAGAATCGATTCAAACAATTGAAGATCAAATCCTAAAAGGTAAATTTAAAATCGGATTTGTCCTTTTTCCAGTGACCATGGATCAAGTGAAGCGAGTTGCAGACAATCAAATGATCATGCCTCCAAAGTCAACATGGGTAGAACCTAAAATGCGCAGTGGTTTAACAATTTATACCATCAACGAATGATTAAAGAAAATTTAAACAGGATTCTTTCTACCATTCCGTCAGATGTAATGCTTGTTGCGGTTACGAAAACAAAACCAGTTTCTGACTTAGAAGAAGTATATAAAGCAGGGCAACGGATTTTTGGAGAGAATAAAGTACAAGAAATGGTTGATAAATATGAACAACTTCCAAAAGATATTCAATGGCATTTAATTGGTCATTTACAGACAAATAAAGTCAAGTTTATTGCTCCATTTGTTACTATGATTCATTCAGTTGATAGTTTGAAATTACTCACTGAAATCAATAAAGAAGCGAAAAAAAACAATCGAAATATTGATTGTTTACTTCAATTTCATATTGCCGAAGAAGAGACAAAATTTGGACTCAATATTGACGAAGCGAAAGAAATATTAGAAACGCGAGAATTTGTTGAAATGCAAAATATTTCCATTGTTGGAATTATGGGAATGGCTTCATTTACAAACAATCAAGACATTATTAGACATGAATTCAGAACTTTAGAAAGTTATTTTCAAGTTTTGAAAAGTCATTTTTTTAAATTTAATCACGAATTCAAAGAAATTTCCATGGGAATGAGTGGAGATTATCTCCTTGCCATTGAAGAAGGAAGCACAATTGTTCGAGTTGGAAGTTCGATCTTTGGGGCACGATAACTTTTCGCAATCTCATTTTTCTAACATTCAGTTAGGTACTATTTCACTATTTTTAAATACTAAAAAATAAGATGCATATGAATATCAAAAACAGCGCAATAATTACCCTTTTTTCGACCTCACTTTTAGTTAGTTGTGGACAAAGTGTTACGGACAGTAATAAGGTAATCAGAAAAGTTCCGAATGCGAAACAGGTTGACCGTTTTGCTGATATTCAAGTCATTCGTTATGATATTGAAGGATTTGATAAATTGACTCTTAGCCAGAAAAAATTGGTTTACTATCTTGCACAAGCAGGATTATCTGGGCGAGATATTATTTATGATCAAAACAATGAATTTAATATTGAAATTAGACATTGTTTGGAATCCATTGTAGAAAATTATAAGGGTGAAAAAGAAAGTGACAACTGGTATAATTTTATCACCTACGCTAAAAGAGTTTGGTTTTCCAACGGTATTCATCATCATTATGGAATGGATAAAATAATACCTGAATTTTCTAAAGAATATTTCGCTGAATTAGTAACTTCTACAAAATCAACAATCAGTAAAGAAGCGATTTCTGTTATATTTGATTTAAACAAAGCAATGAAGCGAAAAGATAAAAACTCAAATGTAGACATGATTACTTCTTCAGCTAACAATTTTTACGGTGATGGGGTAACGCAAGAAATGACAGAAAAATTTTACGCTTCTAAGATTGACGTAAATAATGCCACTCCATTAGAAATAGGATTGAATTCGACACTTATTTTGAAAAATGGGAATCTTATTGAAGACGTCTGGAAATCAGGAGGTAGATATGGAAAAGCAATCGATCAAATTATCTTTTGGTTGACAAAAGCATTAACTGTTACTGAAAATGATGTTCAAAACAAGGCAATTGCAAAATTGATTGAGTTTTACAAAACAGGAGACCTAGAAACCTGGGATCAGTATAATATTCTTTGGGCGTCTTCTACAAAAGGAGATATTGATTGGATAAATGGATTTATTGAAACATATGGAGATGCCATTGGAAAAAGAGGTTCCTATGAAAGTATGGTCCAAATTACAGATTTCGAAGCTTCAAAGCAAATGAAAATGGTGGCTGAAAATGCGCAATGGTTTGAAGACAATTCAACCATTTTACCAGAACATAAGAAAAAAAATGTCAAAGGAGTAAGTTACAAAGTAATTCAAGTTGCTAGTGAATCTGGTGATGCCTCTCCAGCGACTCCGATTGGAGTAAATCTTCCGAATAACAATTGGATCAGAGAGCAACATGGTTCAAAATCAGTGAGCTTAGGAAATGTAATTGCAGCATATGAAAAAGCGGGAGGTCCTGGAATCATTAAAGAATTCGCACATGATGCAGAAGAAATTGCTAGAGCCGAAAAATATGTAGCTTTAGCAGGTAAAATGCATACCGCTTTACATGAAGTGATAGGTCATGCCTCTGGACAAATAAACAAAGGAGTTGGACAACCTTCTGAAACCTTAAAGAATTACGCTAGTACTTTAGAAGAAGCGAGAGCTGACCTAGTGGGGCTTTATTATATCATGGATCAAAAAATGGTAGACATAGGATTAATTCCTTCTTTAGAAGTTGGGAAAGCAGAATATGATGGATATATTAGAAATGGTATGTTGACGCAGTTGCAGCGACTTGATTTAGGGAAACAAGTCGAAGAAGAACATATGCAAAATCGACAATTAGTTTGTACTTGGGTTTTTGAAAAAGGAGCAAAAGACAATGTTATTGTGAAAGTTGTGAGAAACGGTAAAACCTATTACGATATTCAAGATTATCAAAAAATGCGTGTTTTAATTGGTGAATTACTGCGAGAGATTCAGAGAATCACCTCTGAAGGTGATTACAATGCGGGGAAGAAATTAGTAGAAACATACGGCGTAAAAGTAAATGCAACAATTCATGAAGAAGTATTAGACAGAGTTAAACCGTTAGATATTGCCCCATACAATGGATTCGTCAACCCTATTTTTGCACCTGTAATGGATTCAAAAGGAGAAATCATTGATATTAAGATAGAGAATACACAATCATTTGAGGAACAGATGTTATATTATGGAAAAACATATGGTTTTTTAAAGAAATAAATAATAAGACGTAAAAATTCGAATGTACATCTTCCTAGAAACTGACTCAAAAATGAATTTTTAAGTCAGTTTCTACTTTTTATTTCATACCTTGTTTCGAAATTACAAGCAGATTAAATTATGAAAACGAAAAAAGACATTGTAGATAATTGGTTACCAAGATACACAGGAGAACTTTTAGAGAATTTTGGAGAATATATCTTATTGTGTAATTTTCATAATTATGTAGAAAAATTTGCGGCTCAAAACAATGTATCAATTATTGGTAAAGACAAGCCCATGCAATGTGCAACTGCCAATGGAATTACGATTGTAAACTTTGGAATGGGAAGTGCTTCCGCAGCAACTTGTATGGATTTACTTTCTGCTATTAACCCCAAAGCTGTATTGTTTTTAGGGAAATGTGGGGGATTAAAAACAAAAAACAAAGTGGGTGATTTAATTCTACCAATCGCTGCCATAAGAGGGGAAGGAACCAGTAATGATTATTTTCCAGCAGAGGTTCCCGCTATGCCTTCTTTTGCTTTACAAAAAGCTATCTCAACCACCATTCGTGATTTTAATTGTGATTATTGGACAGGCACTTGCTACACAACAAATAGAAGAGTTTGGGAGCACGACGAAAAATTTAAAGAATATTTAGAAAGTGTCCGAGCAATGGCAATTGACATGGAAACAGCAACGATTTTCATTGTAGGCTTTGCAAATAAAATACCCACTGGAGCACTTTTATTAGTTTCAGATTCTCCAATGACTCCAGAGGGTGTAAAAACAGCAGAAAGTGACAATAAAGCGACAACAGAATTTGTGGACCGACATTTAGAAATAGGAATTGAATCGCTAAAAAAACTAATAAATAAAGGAGACACTGTTAAGCATTTGAGATATTAAATCAGTATTTATTGCTTTTATTTTGGAAACATATCTTCTACCATTTCCATCGCGTACTCTGTTTTAATATCCAGACAACTTTCACTCATTACGCGATTATATTCATTTGCACTTTTTGGTAAATTTGTTTTTTCTTTCGCCCAAGATTCTCTATCTGGCCATTGCGCATAGGCAACGTATTTAGTTTCATTCACCTTGTGCAGTCGTGACCCCATAGAACCTTCCCGTGTGTACAATAAAACAGTCATTTTTTTCCAGGCGGTAATAAATGATTCAATACAATCAGGTTTTACTTCAAATGAATAGATAACGGAGAACATAATTTCGCGAATTAAATGACTTTTGCATAAGAAGTATAAAGTTAATACAATTAACAAATATACAAGCAGAGAAATCATTGAATACCTTGCGAAAAGAGAATTATTTTTTATTTAATTCCTTCAATTTAATAGCAGAAAGCAATCTTTTTCATATTTTTACGTCTAACAGTATGATTACTAGAAAAATTTATAATATTATCATTAATAATAAAAAAATGAATACTCTAAAAACAGGATTATTTTCACTAGGATTAATTATTGGCTCAACTAGTTTTGCCCAAACAGAAGTTAAACAAAATCCGCAGATGATGACAGAAAAACTAGCAACTGATTTACTTCTTTCTGCAGAACAAAAAGAAAAAGTAGCTAATTTGAATAATGGAATTGCCAGAAAAAATGAGAGTATTTTGAATAGTTCAGGCTTAACGCCAGAGCAGAAAAAATCATCTATCCAAAGTAATAATTCTGCAAAAAAAGATCAAATGAAATTGATTTTGACAGAAGAACAATTTGCTAAATACGTGGTAATTGATGCAAAAGAATCGCACAGTGAACAAATTGTAAAAGAAAAAAAAACGGAAGAGAAGTAAGATCTTCTTTAGGATATAAAAAAGAGGTATTGAATTTAAATACCTCTTTTTTTTGTTTTTATTTTTTTAATTTTTCAGCAAAAACCTTTCTAAATTTTTCAACTTTTGGACGAACAAC
The DNA here is from genome assembly GCA_945888595.1 of Chryseobacterium gleum. Lineage (GTDB taxonomy): Bacteria > Bacteroidota > Bacteroidia > Flavobacteriales_D > Crocinitomicaceae > CAIUKX01. The sequence goes on from CAMDAO010000074.1 coordinate 6,998, forward strand.
AGAAGCGCAATAAGGATTCCCTGGATTCAAATTAAAATAATCATTGTGATAATCTTCTGCTAGAATACAATTAATTAAAGGCGAAATCTCAGTCACTACCGGATTTTCCCATACCTTAGCAACTGTTAATTTTTCTTTATACTCTTCTGCAATTATCTTTTGATGTAGATCATGAAAAAATATCACGGAGCGATATTGAGTACCAATATCTCCACCCTGTCTATTTAATTGTGTAGGATCGTGTACAAACCAAAATACTTCCAACAACTCTTCAAATGAAAGAATTTCATCATTAAATGTAACTCTGGCTACTTCTGCATGACCCGTTGTCCCTGCACAAACCTCTTTATAGGTTGTGGTATTCGACTTACCCCCTGAGTATGCAGGAAAAACTGAAATCACACCTTTTAAATCTTTATAACAAGCTTCTATACACCAAAAACAGCCTGCTCCTATTGTTGCTTCCTTTATCATTTAGTTATATTTCACGAATTCATTAGTACAAATAAACGAATGTTTTAGATAAAAACAATCGTCCTTTTTCAATTCTCTATTTTTTCGGCCGATGTAAGGAAAATAGGAGTAATTTTATAACCTATATGTACAAATACGGAAGAAATTTTTGGGTATTATGTTTGTCGATGTTTCTTTTCATGATGAGCTTTAATTTGATTATGCCTGAATTAAACGAATTTATCACACTTTTACATGGCGCAGAAAACAAAGGACTTATTATCACATTATTCACAATATCTGCCGCAATTTCACGTCCATTTTCAGGTAAACTTTCAGATACGATTGGGAGGAAAAAAGTGATGATACTAGGAATGCTAGTTGCGGTAATTGTCAGTTTACTTTATCCAATTTCAATTTCTGTGAGTTTCTTTCTTGGATTGAGATTTCTGCATGGTTTTAGCGCAGGTTTTTTTCCTACTGGAGCCACAGCGCTTCTGACAGATATACTTCCATCTGACAGAAGAGGAAAAGGAATGGGAATTTGGGGGACTTTTATATCTCTAGGAATTGGAGCTGGTCAAGGATTAGGCTCAATTATCAGTAAGCAAGTAGGATTAAATAACTTATTTTTAATCGCCTCAGGTGTAGCAATTCTTTCCGGTTTTTTAGTGTCGAATATAAAAGAAACACTGAAAGAAACAGAACCTTTTAAATTGAAATTATTATTAATTAGTCCAAAAGATATTATTGAACCTAGTGTATTACCAGCCGCAATTGTGATGTTTTTATCTGCCACCTGTTCAGGAATAATTTTTGTTATAACACCTGATTTTTCAAACTTTCTGCATATTGAAAACAAAGGATGGTTTTTTGTTTTTTATGTGGTAACTACTATTTTTGTTCGATTATTTTTCAGTTCATTGTCGGATAAAATTGGCCGGCGAAAAACTTTAGCAATTGGCATGGCATTCTTAAGTATTAGTATGCTTTTAATCGGATTTTCTCATGATACATTAACATATACTTTAGCCTCGATTATTTTTGGTATTGCCACAGGAATCTCTAGCCCTACCCTATTTGCATGGACAGCCGATTTATCACACCCTGAAAGACGAGGAATTGGCACAGGAACAATGTTTATCGCACTTGAATTAGGCATTATGACTGGCTCTTATTCAACAATCAGCACCTACGATAATACTATGAAATCACTTCCTGCCGTTTTTTTGGTTGGTGTTGCATTTTCTGTTAGTGCCTTTTTCTATCTTTTTTGGCACTTAAATCGCAGAAAATCTTTCACTTGATTTAATTTAAAAATAGGTCATTCTTCTTTCATAGAATCATCGATCATCAAATCTTCAACTTCTTCTACGCCATAATCCAATCTTTTGGCCTTTAAAAAACGTGGTATATAATACTTACTCGTATTAAATGTATCTATTACAACACCTCTTGAAGTGGAAGCATGAATAAATCTAATTCCATTTTCAGATGATTCAATGCATAGAGCCACATGTCCAACCCCTGTAGAATTAACATTTCTACCTTTGAAAAACATTAAATCACCCGGTCGAATGGCCGATAACATAACTGTTTCTCCAAATTCAGCTAAACCATAACTAGTTCTTGTTAAAGACATACCGAAATTACCCATCACATAATAAATGAATCCTGAGCAATCAAATCCTGTTGGAGAGGTCCCTCCAAAATGATAGGGTGTTCCTAAAAAGTTTTTAGCATATGAAATAATATCATCCACTTGCTGACCATTTGTTGACCCAAGCGTATCATAAGTGAACATAGTAATAAACTCTTGCAACTCTTCAACTTCAGCGATCGAATCGAGTTGTCTGCGAGTTTGTGCATTATTTGAGACGGGAATCAAACAAAGAAAAGCTGTAAAAAATAATATCTTCAATTTAACTACTTGCATTGTGATTGCAAAATTATAACTATTTTCGGGATATTAACTATATGGTAAATTAATGGAAATTTCTGAAAAACAACTAACTAAGCTTTATTACACAATTGGTGAAGTAGCTGTCATGTTTGAAGTAAACCCTTCTTTAATAAGGTTTTGGGAAAAAGAATTTACAATAATTCAACCAAAAAAAAACAAAAAAGGTAATCGATTATTTACACCCAAAGATATTTTAAATTTTAACAAGATTTATAATTTGGTCAAAAAACAAGGATTTACCTTGGAAGGGGCAAAAAATGCATTGAAAAGTAAAAAACATATAGAAGATTATACTGCAGGAGTAATTTTAGAACAGAAGGAAATATCAATTGATTTCGAAAACATCGTGAAACTTCTGGAAAACATCAAGAATAAATTAACAAAATTAAGAGATTAACATACCATTTTAATGATTATCCAATTCGTTCAAAGTAAGTAAGAACTCAAATACTTCAATTAATTCTTGTTCACCAACCGTTTGATCAAATAAGCAATTGCCGATTTTTGGAAGAATACAACATTTTATTTGGCCTGCAAAATTCTTTTTATCATTTTTCATTAATTCGATTAAAACCGGAATATCTTCTTTTTCAAATAAAATTGGAGGAAATACTGCGGTCAAAACCTTTTTAATTTCCAACCATCGCTCTTCACTCAAAATTTCTCTTTTATATGATAAAAAAGCTTCCCCTAACATTCCTATTCCCACAGCGTGTCCATGAGAAATTGGATTTTCACTTAAAAATAATCCTTCCAATGCATGACCGATTGTATGACCAAAATTTAATTTTTTTCGCTCATTTTTTTCAGAAGGATCTGCTTCAACCACCTTATTTTTTAAAATAATTGACGTATGAATTTTTTCTATATCTAATAAATCATTCATGCTAGTAATTGAAGTTAACTCATTCCAATACTCTTTATCAAAAATCAATGCATGTTTTAACATTTCAGCATAGCCATTCAAAATTTCACATTGAGGCAGTGTTTGTAAAAATAATAGATCAACATAAATAGCAACAGGATCTGTGAACGTTCCTAACTGATTTTTATGGCGACCTAAATCTATCCCTGTTTTTCCGCCAATGGAAGCGTCAACCATCGATAGTAAAGTAGTTGGAATATTAATAAAATCGATTCCTCTCTTATAAATTGATGCAATAAATCCGCCCATATCAGAAACAATGCCTCCGCCCAAATTAATAATTACATCCTTACGACCTATTTTATATTCTGAAAGTGCTTCCCAAACTTGAAAACAAACTTCCATTACTTTATTTTCTTCGCCAACAGGTAAAAGCATGACCTCAGCTTCTTTTAATTCATCGAAGGTTGTCAATAAGTATTCAAGACAAAAATCATGTGTGTTTTCATCAACTAAAATAATTTTTTTGGAGTTAATGTATTTGCTACTCAACAAGTTCTGAAAAGAAGAGTTTGTAAGATTCCCCATCTCAACTTTGTAGTTATTAGCTTGAATTTGTCTCATAAGTAGAGCGATTAAAATTATATATTAACAAAAGTAAAAAAACACACCAATAAACGATACAAGATTATTAAAAAGCATGTATTTTTGTGAAATTGAACTAAGTTGAAAACACGCATAATGAACTCATTTGAAAACACAGAAATTGCTTTTAAAAGTAAATCAAAAAAAGATCTATCTCGAGCATATTGGTTATTTAAAATAATTGGTAACTCTTCATTGGTGAGTTTTGGGAAATCAGCTACAAATTTTGCAATAAAGTTCAAACTCCCAATAAAAGGGATAATTAAAAAAACTGTTTTTAAACAATTTTGTGGTGGAGAAACGATTGATGATTGTAAAAATGCGATTGAAACCCTGGGAAGTTTTGGAATCGGAACAATTTTAGATTACTCCGTAGAAGGAAAAACTTCTAAAGAAGATTTTAATTTTACTGTTAAAGAAATAATCGCGACAATTGAAAAAGGAAGGAATGATCCGACCATTCCTTTCGCTGTTTTCAAGGTAACAGGAATCGCTCGGCTAGAAATTCTAGAAAAAGCAAACAATGAGGGTGCGATTTTGAATGAATTAGAAGAAAATGAATATTCAGAATTGATGAATCGAGTTGATCAAATTTGTAAAAATGCTTTTGATGCTAATGTACCTGTTTTCATTGATGCTGAAGAAACGTGGATTCAAGAAACAATAGATCGAATCGCAGCTCGTATGATGAAAAAATACAATCTGTTGACACCAATTGTATTTAATACGGCGCAAATGTATCGTCATGACCGTTATGAATATCTTGCAAAAGAAATTAAACTGGCGAGAGAAGGACATTATTTCTATGGAATAAAATTAGTTCGTGGTGCATACATGGAAAAAGAAAGAGGTCGAGCTGAAGAAAAAAATTATTCCTCTCCTATTCAACCTGATAAAGATGCATGCGATCGCGATTTCAATAAAGCTTTGGAATTAATTGTTGAGAATATCGATATTGTTTCACTGTGCTGTGGAACTCATAATGAAGAAAGTTCTCTTTTTCTCACT
>CAMDAO010000075.1 GCA_945888595.1 Chryseobacterium gleum
TAACGAAAAAACGTATAAATAGAATTGGAATCCTAAAACTTTCTGCAATATGTACTTTGTCGTATTCATCACCAGTGCTTTTAACCCTGCAAAAATAGAAAAAGTTAGGCAGAAACCGAAATTAAATCACAACCATTATTATAATCAAGGCATTAGCCGAAATTATGTTTTTACAATAAATTTAAATCCTTTACCATGAATATTCATGATTTCAATGGCTGGATCCTCCTTTAATAATTTACGCAGTTTCGCAATATAAACATCCATACTTCGTCCATTGAAATAATTGTCATCGCCCCAAATTGCTCGTAAAGTTGCCTGTCTGTCTAATATTTCATTTTGGTTTTTCACCAACATCGAAAGTAATTGATTTTCTTTCGTCGTCAGTTTTTTATCCCCTTCCGCTAAATGTAACACGCGCAATTCTGGTTCAAATGGAATTTTCCCTACCAAAACGGTCGAATCGTTTTCATTCATTGGGATTTCTATTCTTCTTAAAACTGCGTTAATTCTAGCCACTAATTCCTCCATGGAGAATGGTTTCGTGAGATAATCGTCCGCTCCAATTGAAAAGCCTTCTAATTTATCATCTTTCATTGCCTTAGCAGTCAAAAATAGGATCGGTACTTTTCTGTCAATTTCACGAATTTCTTTCGCCAAGGTAAAACCATCCATGATTGGCATCATTACATCAAAAATACAAAAGTCATACTTTGATTCATTGAATCTTTCAAAAGCAGTTTTGCCATTTCTCGTTAATTCAACTTCAAAACTTTTTGACCTTAGATAGGTTTGCAATAATTGGCCTAAATTTTCATCGTCTTCCGCTAATAATATATTTATTTTTTTACTCATACTTATTCGTTTATTTTAATGGTAAATAGTGAACCCTCGCCTATTTTACTTTTGACAGCGACAGTCCATCCGTGCAATTTTGCTATAACTTTCACATAACTTAAACCTAAACCAAAACCTTTTACATTGTGCAGATTCCCCGTTGGAATGCGATACAATTTATCAAATATTTTTGAAATGTGCTCCTTGCCTATTCCGATTCCATTGTCCTGTACACTTAACAAATAACTCACACCTTCTTTTTTCAGGTTAATTCTTACATAAGGAGTATCATCACTATATTTAATAGCATTATCGATCAGGTTTGAAAGTAGATTTGTAAAATGCAACTTATCCGCACTTATTTCAATTAATTCATTCGGAATCTCGACTTCGATTTTACCTCCGGTTGACTGAAGACGAAATTGAGCCTTATGCGCTACATCATGAATAATTTCATTTAAAAGTATTTTTTCTTTCTTAATTTTTAACCCACCGCGATCCATAATGGCACTTTGCAGAATTCTTTCAACCAAGAGACTCAATCTTTCGTTTTCATCGTTAATCATTTGAACAAAAGGAGCTGAAGTAGTCAAATTTCCTCCCATCATATCTGGATCATTCATGGCCTGACAAGCTAACGAAATTGTTGAAATAGGAGTTTTAAATTCGTGCGTCATATTCGAAATAAAATCACTTCTCAATTCAGATAATTTTTCCTGCGTCAAAATCGTTTTGAACATAAATACCAATGCCACAATAATTAAAATCATTAGAATTAAACTGATCGACATGGAGCCCCACATTTCACTCAATAAAAACGAACCTTTCTTTGGGAAAAATACGTGCAATGTCAAGTTTTCATCTAATAAATTACTTGGAAATAGACCCGTTTTTAACGTTCGTAAGGTATCTAGCTGATACGAATAATTTCCAACTTGGCATTTTTTAACAGATGAACACGATTTTAAATTAAATTTCAACGGTTTTCCAGACTCTGTTGTAAGCATAAATGAATAGTCTTTCGGCAAATCATCGACCTTTAATTCATTTTTAAGGACCGAATCTAAAAACTCGATATCAATTCTTTTTTCCGGTTCTTCATACACATTAAATCGAAAAGCTTCGATCAACATTTCATTTACAAATTTTGCTTTTTTGAATATCTGATTAATTACCCGCTGATCTAATTGAATGGAAACCGCGGCAGAATCGCTTCTGACAATTTTTTTTGTTTTCTGATTAAATAAATCTTGCACCTGCTGAACATCTCTTGCAATTACCTTGTGCTCAGCCGATAAACCAGATAATGAATCGAAAGACTTTCCGCTAATCACTAGATAATTTTGTAATTTTCCATTTTCATAAATCGATGTATCTTCGATTGAAATTGATTCTTTCGTTGATAATAAATTTTGAAATTCCTCTTTTAAAATATCTTTATATTGACCACTAAAATCGCGGTTTACAATATGCATATACCGACGAATATCTTCCGCTTTTTCATGTCGAATCGCAATTCTTTCAAGCGTGTTGCTCACTTTACTTTTAAATTGAGTTGATTTTCGATCGTATAATTGAGCTGTTTGAAAGGCTTGAATGACCAATAAGGCAAGCATGGCAACTACCACCAACACAAAAATAAAATTAACCCTGATTTTTTTCAAAATAGCAACTTTTCACCTAAAGTAACGCAATCCATTTGGATTATTATCTGGTTAACTTTTTTTAACACAACATTAACCCTCCTCTTTTCTGCGCGGATAGCTGAAAATACTCGTTATTTGTTTTATATATTTTTAGAATATACCACGAATAATAACTCCCAAATTAGTTTTATCTTTGTACGAAATAAAAAAATCAAGATCTAAATGGTGAAATTCATGCGATCCTAAAAAAATAAATAATCTGTCTATGAAAATTATTTTCCTTTCTATATTTCTCCTTTTATCTCTGATTCCATTTTCTCAGCAATCGTATACGGGCATTGTTTCTGATAATTTTGTTAGTTCCAACGTTTCGTCTTACAATCCTTCATCTATTGTGGATTCTAAAAGTAAACTTGCCATCAGTTTTAATTTTAACAATTCTAAAATCAGTAATTTTTGGTCAAATACCTTTTCTCCATATGGCGACAAATCAAAGTACATTGACACGAAAAATTTGGGTTATATCAAAAGTTATTTAACCATTGATTTAATCAATTTTAAATATGAATTGAACCACGAAAATGCATTCGCGTATTCCTATAGAATTAAATCGTTTAGTTCTTTGCGCGGCGTTCCAACCGTCTGGGCAGAAAACATGGTCAATACCTTTCAAAAGAACATTACTGATAAACAGCAAGACATAAATGGAATGTCTATTACGAACTTATCTTTTACTGAACATGCTTTTACCTATGCGCGCACCCTTTTTAACAGGAAAACTTCCTTACTGAAAGCGGGAGCTACGGTAAAAATTCTGAATGGTATAGATGCAAAATATTTTTATGCGAATGGTGGAAATATTACTTTCAACGCGACGCAACCCGACATGCAATTTAACAATTTAGATGCCGATTTTGGAAAGAGTTATGGCAGCAATAGTCAATTATATTATAAAAATAGAGGCGCAGGATTAGATCTTGGTTTTACGTATGAAATTCGTCCAGATCCATCCATAGAATTATATGATATGGATGGCGTCGAAAAAAATGTGCGGTATGATATCAATAAGTATACATTAAAATTTACGGGTTCAATAACAGATCTTGGTTGGATTCGATTTATGAAAGATACAACGTATTATAACTTTTCTAGTAATTCTGCCGGCATCAGCGCATCGACTATTTACAATGTCGATGCATTATTAAGCACCGCATATCCAAATATCAAGAATAATTTAATGTTTAATGGACTTAAATCTGATAAGCAGCAAAGTAAATTTCTACTAAATTTACCAACTTCTATTCACCTTAGTGCAGACTATAACATCTTGAAAAACATGTATGTCAGTTATAATTTTTCTTTGCCATTAATTGTCAATAGTTCTGATAAAACGAAGATCCCAAATTTCTTTATTCATAGTATTACACCGCGAATTGAAAAAAATAATTATTCTATTATGATGCCTATTTCTCAGATGGGAAATGGGAAAGCATACCTTGGGTTGGCTGGTAGATTTGCCTATAAGATGTATTCCGTTTTTCTAGGATCAAATAATCTAGCCATATTATATGGACAAAAATCATCTTTAGCGCGTAATTTCTTTTTTGGTATTTCGTACAGCATTCTATACAAAGTTCCATCAGATAGAGACTTAGACAAGGTTTCTGATTTAATTGACCAATGTCCAGTGGATCCAGGAAAATTCGAATTTCTTGGTTGTCCTGACACAGATGGGGATAAAATTATAGATAAAGAAGATAATTGTATTTACAACAAAGGGACTCGCCAAACAAATGGATGCCCTGATACAGATGGTGATGGGTTGATTGATATGAATGATATGTGTCCCACTATTGCAGGCTTGCCAATTCACTATGGTTGTCCTGATCGAGATTTTGATGGAGTTATCGACGCTGCAGATAAATGTCCAGATATTCCGGGAATTGAACTGAACAATGGGTGTCCTTTTGAAAATCAAGGATGTTGTACGGACAATGATGGAGATGGTATTACAAATAAAGTGGATAAATGCCCCGAAATTTCTGGTTCTGTTTATAATTTTGGTTGCCCAATTGATTCTGCTTCGATCCATTCGATCCATTTGAAAGAGGAAAAAGATAAAAAAGACGCAAATAATACAAATCAACAGATTGATCTTGGAAAGAAAACGTTAGATGCAAGAAAAGACTTGATCACTTCAAAAGAAGAATATGACAAACTTTTAGTGAAAAAAGAAGTTGTCACTGAGCACACCGTTCATTTTGATATCGATCAATCAACGTTAAGTCCTGCAGAACAGAAACTTTTTGAAAAATACGTTAAAACTTTGCCTATAGATGGAAAGTTAACGCTGATGGTGATTGGATATACAGATCAAGATGGTTCTCTTGATTACAATCTTACCTTATCTAAAAAGCGAGCGGAAACTATAAAAAGAAAACTAATTGACGCTGGATTTCCTGAGAAAAATATTACCGTATATTATTATGGGGAGAGCAAATTAATTCACAAAGGAGATTATTCGAAAGAAATAAAAGCGCAAGATCGAAAAGTTGAGATTAAATTGATTAAATCACGTTAAGAACCTCATTTCGAATTGTGTAAATTTTATAGGGAGTAATCGATTTTGGGTTATTTTTTAGAGATTACGGTATCAAAAACTTTTAACGTGCTCCCGATTAATATACCATTCGCCCAATAGAAGCCAGTATCTCCTTCCGGAAGTATGTCGAATGTAAAAGGTTCTGCGTAAGAAATATCTGTAATTTTCACAATAGAGACACCTTCCAATTTCTCTCCAACAATAAATTCTCCTAAATTTTTGCTAGCAATAGAAGAAGGGTGACCAGGAGAAACCTGTAATTTTCTGCCATCTTTTAACTCTATCAAAACCATGGAATGTGCCCCTACAATTTCAACTTTATTTACCATTTTAATGCGCATCTCCACTTTTTCTCCTTTACTATTGATCGAAAGCACCTTATCATTTTCCTTTAATTGATCAATTGGAACATTTCCTACTGATGTTAAAATTTGAGTTGAACCCGGCAGACACCTGCACCTATTTGGAGTACCTCTAAATTCTCTATCAGTATATGTATAAAGTAAGGTTCCGTCTTCCAAATCTTTAATGACAGGTTGTTCTTTCGCGACAGGTATGCATACATCCTCAATGGGCCAAGTATAAACGTTTACTTTTTTATAAATTTTCTTTTTATAGCCCACTTTCGCTACTTTAACACCTTTTTTTTCAGCCCAACATTTGTTTAAATAACACTGTTTATCCTTCCCAACAACAGGGGCATAGATTGTAAAATCACAATCTTCAGCTAGTTTCTTTTTATCACAGGCAACTGCAAATTTTGGAGAGAAGGAAATGATAACAAATATAAAAAGTAGGAATTTCATAGTTCAATTGTTTATAGTTAATCTCAAAAATAACAAAGAAAACGTAGTTTCCTATTCATTATTCACTTAAAAACTTTATGTTTCGAACTAATCCGCTGTATTTTGCTCTTTTTACAGCGCTATTTTTAAAAAGTTCACGGAAAATATCTTCCGAAATATCCTCCCAATCCGCTTTTGACATTTTTAATAACTGATCATGTGGATTAAATTTTGGTTCCTTGTGAGGAGAAGAAAATCGGTTCCATGGACACACATCTTGACAAATATCGCAGCCAAACATCCAGTTTTCTCCTTTTCCTTTAAACTCATTTGGAATAAGTTGTTCTTTCAATTCAATGGTTAAATAAGATATGCATTTGGAACCGTCAACCACATACGGTTCAATAATAGCATCTGTGGGACAAGCATCTATACACCGTGTACAAGAGCCACAGTAATCCTTCATTGGTCCATCTGCGGTCAATTCTAAATCAAGAATCAATTCTGCAATAAAAAAGAAAGAACCCTTTTTAGGATTAACTAAATTGGAATGCTTTCCCACCCAACCTAAACCACTTTTTTTTGCCCAAGCTTTATCCATCACAGGAGCCGAATCAACAAAAACCCTACCACCAACCTCTCCAATTTCTTCTTGAATATAGGAGAAGAATTCCTTCAATTTATTTTTTATAACAAAATGATAATCTTCACCAAAAGCATATTGAGAAATTTTTGGAGCGTCAAGATCTTCTTGCTTTTCGTCGGTATAATAATTAAGGAGCAAAGAAACGACTGATTTTGCATTATCAACTAATAAACGAGGATCCAAGCGCATATCAAAATGGTTTTGCATATAGTCCATTTTCCCATTTCTCTCCTCCTTCAGCCATTTTTCGAGTCTTGGAGCTTCCTCTTTTAAAAAATCAGCTTTTGAAATACCACAGAAGAAAAAACCTAGTTCTTTTGCTTTATCTTTTATCAATTTTGTATTTCTATCTTGGAAGATCATAGTTATTTAACCACAGAGTTTCGTAGAGTATTTACACAGAGTCTCACTGATTTTTTAGAATAAACCACCTTGTATATACCCAGGTGTTTTTCCTAAATGTTTAAATGCTTTTTCAGTCGCTTTTCTTCCACGAGCTGTGCGCATTAAATACCCTTCTTGAATTAAAAATGGCTCATATACCTCCTCTAACGTACCCGCGTTTTCTCCAATTGCAGTAGCAATGGTAGTAAGTCCAACAGGCCCGCCAGCAAACTTATCAATAATTGCAGAAAGAATCCGATTGTCCATTTCATCCAAACCACTCTCATCTACATTTAACGCCTTTAACGCTGTTTTTGTAATTTCAAGTGTAATCGTTCCATCGCCCTTTATCTGCGCAAAATCACGCACTCTTCGGAGCAGGGAATTAGCAATACGAGGTGTTCCACGACTTCTAGTAGCAATCTGATAAGCAGCAGTTTCATCAATGGGAATATCCAGTAAACTAGAAGATCGTTCAATAATTGATGTTAATACTTTTGCGTCATAATATTGTAACCTCGAATTAATTCCAAATCTTGCTCTTAAAGGACTTGTAAGTAAACCCGACCGAGTGGTTGCACCAATTAGCGTAAAAGGATTTAAGGTAATTTGTACGGTTCGAGCATTTGGACCGGAATCAATAATTATATCAATTACATAATCTTCCATAGCGGAATACAAATATTCTTCGATAACAGGACTTAACCGATGAATTTCATCAATAAAAAGAACGTCACCCGTATTTAAATTGGTGAGTAAGCCAGCTAAATCTCCTGCTTTATCTAAAACAGGCCCACTAGTTACTTTAAATCCAACGCCCAACTCATTAGCTATAATATTTGCTAAAGTCGTCTTGCCAAGACCTGGAGGGCCATGAAGAAGAACGTGGTCCAAAGGTTCACCTCTTAATTTAGCCGCACGAACAAAAATATCTAGATTTTCAACCACATTGTCTTGACCAGCAAAATCAACAAGTAGTTTTGGCCGAAGAACTTTATCGTAGTCCTTCTCACCATTACTTTCTGCCTCTTCCCTATAATCAAATGACTCTTCCAAACGATAAATTTTACTCAAAAATACAAAAGCCCCTCCAAATGGAGAGGCTTTTGTGAAAATAAATATATATCAATGCTCTACTTCACCTTCAGCTAAAGGAACATCTTGCGGAATAAAATCATTTTCTGCACCTGGTTTAGAATAATCATAAGGCCATCTGTGCACAGTTGGTATTTCACCAGGCCAATTTCCATGAATATGCTCAACAGGTGTAGTCCATTCTAAAGTATTTGAATTCCATGGGTTTTGAACCGCTTTTGGACCGCGAACAATACTGTAAAAGAAATTAAATAAGAATATTAACTGACCTAAAGCCGCCATTATTGCAAAGCTGGTAATAACTATATTCAAATCCATCATCATATCCGCCGAATTCTGATTGAACTCACCATACACTGAATAATCATAATAACGTCTTGGAGCACCGGCTAACCCAACAAAATGCATAGGAAAGAACACCCCATAGGCGCCAAAAATAGTAATCCAAAAGTGAACATATCCGAGGCGCTTGTTCATCATTTTACCATACATTTTAGGGAACCAGTGGTAAACACCTGCAAACATTCCAAATACAGCAGACATACCCATAACGATATGGAAATGCGCCACAACAAAATAGGTATCATGAATAGCAATATCTAAAGCAGAATCGGCAAGAATAATTCCTGTCACACCACCCGTAATAAAAGTTGAAACCAAACCAATTGCAAACATCATTGCAGGAGTAAGTACAATAGAACCTCTCCACAACGTCGTAAGATAATTAAACACCTTCACTGCTGATGGAATTGCGATTAACAACGTTGTAAAAACGAAAACACTTCCTAAGAAAGGGTTCATTCCTGTAATAAACATATGGTGACCCCACACAATAAATGAAAGGAAACCAATTGCTAAAAGAGACCCAATCATTGCTCTATATCCAAAAATAGGTTTACGAGCATTTGTAGAAATAATCTCAGAAGAAAGACCTAAAGCAGGTAATAAAACGATATACACCTCAGGATGACCAAGGAACCAGAATAAATGTTGAAACAAAATTGGAGAACCACCATGATTCGCTAACATTTCACCATTTATAATGATGTCAGATAAATAAAAACTTGTCCCAGCTAATCTGTCCATCATCAATAATAAAACTGCTGAAAACAAAACAGGGAAAGATAGAACTCCAAGTATAGCAGTTACAAAGAAAGCCCATATAGTAAGAGGCATTCTAGTCATTGACATACCCTTTGTACGTAAATTAAATATTGTCACAATATAGTTCAATGATCCTAATAGCGATGAAACAACAAAAATAGTCATTGACAAAAGCCACAAGGTCATTCCTAAACCTGAACCACCAATAGCTTGGGGTAATGCAGATAAGGGCGGATAAATTGTCCAACCCGCACTAGCTGGACCCGTTTCGATAAACAAAGAAAATAACATTATGATGGACGAAAGAAAGAAGAACCAATAAGACAACATGTTCAAAAACCCTGTTGCCATATCTCTGGCACCAATTTGCAATGGAATAAGTAAATTGGAAAAAGTACCAGATAAACCCCCTGTTAGCAGGAAGAAAACCATAATCGTACCATGAATTGTAACCAGCCCAAGGTACATGTCCTCTTTCAAAATTCCTCCTGGCGCCCACGTTTCACCTAAAAAGAAAGACAAAAAATCTGAACTTTCACCAGGCCATGCGATTTGAATACGAAATAGTATAGAAAGTAACATTGCTACAACACCCATGAATACAGCAGTTAACAAAAACTGCTTACTAATCATTTTATGATCTTGACTAAAAATATACTTTGAAACAAAACTTTCTTCATGGTGTCCGTGATCATCAGAATGTCCGTGAGAATCGTGATTTCCGTGAGCTTCATGCGATATTGCCGACATATTATATCTATTTAATTTAAAATTGTACTACTTAATTTACTGGAGTTGCCATAAGTGAATCCTGCATTGCAGCAGTTTCAGGTGCCGCAACAACAGGCGGCGCATACGTTTGTCTAAACGTATTGTTTTTCTCCTTGTTATCCATCCACTTTCTATATTCATTTTTATTAAGAACAACCACTATTAATCTCATTTTATAATGCGCACTTCCACAAATTTTATTACATAATAAAATATAATTAAATTTCTGATCATTCATTTTAACGCGCATTTGTTTACTTGTAATGTCAGGAGTAAATTTAAAGCGAGTTGTCATTCCTGGCACCGTATTCATTTGAGCTCTGAAATGAGGAAAATAAGCAGAATGAAGTACATCTTTAGCTCGAAAGTTAAATTCATATTCCTTTCCTGTACACAAAAATAAGGTGTCTTTTTGTATAATATCATCCCATGCATTCGCGTCAATTTTAGAATCGTGATGCGCACTCATTTGATATAAAATACGAATCAATCTCGTTTTTCTTTCTAGATCTATCATTTTCAAATCACGCTCTTCAGGAATTAACATGATATTCTTATCGTTCAATTCTTTTTCTAAAGCATTTATTCCTGTAACACCATTCTCCATTTGAAAAATAGCAGAATCAATTGTACTTTTGGTCATCAACGCTAATTCATTATTTGCCGTTGTCAACTTATAATCAAACTTACCTAATTTATTATCTTCTCCAGAATAACGAACTGTCCAATCAAACTGCTTAGAAAACAATTCAATATTAATAGATTCAGCTGACGACTCATCAACAATTACGTTCCACGTTTTCAATCCTAAAATTATTATAGCAGATAAGACCACTGCTGGTATAATTGTCCAGATTAACTCTAATTTATTAGAATGAGAAAAATAGAACGCTTTTACTCCAGCCTTGCGAATGTATTTATATGAAAACCCAAACAACAAGACATTCATAAGGAAAAATACAACTATAATTATGGCAAAGTTTAGATTCAATAACCAATCTAATTCTCTGCCATGAATTGAAGCAGCCATACCCATTCCTGTCCATCCGTATGCAAGCATCAAATAAATGAACCCAATAAAAAGGAATGCCATAAAAACAAGCATCATTTTTGCATTTAAATTATTATCACGGGTATTTGTCTCGTGCTCTCCTTCTTTTCTCAATTTAGAAGATAATTCATATAATCGCACCAATTGAGCTATCGCAACAATTCCTAGTACTATAATAATTAATGAAACTAATTTACTTTCCATCATTCTATTTTAAACTTTAAAAAAATACTATTATATCTCGTGGTGGATACTTTCATCCAAAAACGGGTGATTCACAGGCGTCAAAGGCGCTTTTGTAAGATTTGTTAAAATCATACGAATAAAAAAGCCTGCCGCCAATAAAGCTAAACCTATTTCAAGTAAACCAATGCTCGCTTTTGCTCCTAATGAACCCGCTGAGATCAAGATATATACATCCAGCCAATGACCAACTAAAATAATCAATCCAACCGTTATTAGAATTCTAGAATTACGTTTTGCGTCTCTTGACATCAAAATTAACATCGGAAATCCGAAATTAATTAGAAACATTCCAAAATAAAGTGCTTTAAAATGTTCTACTCTTGTCATATAATAAACAACTTCTTCTCCTATATTAGCATACCAAATCAGCATGTATTGACAGAACCATAAATAAGACCATAAGAAAGAAGTAGCAAACGTCCATTTCCCTAAATCATGAATATGACTATCATTTACATTTGGTAAATACCCTAATTTTTTCAAATACAAAGTTAATATAACTAATACAGTCATTGTAGAACACCACATCCCAGCAAAACAATACCAACCATATAAAGTGGAGAACCAATGAACATCTATAGACATTAACCAGTCCCACGAAGATGCTGAACTAAATACTGCAAAGAAAACCAAGAAAACAGCACTCTTTCTATAATTTAAGAAATGAATTTCTGTTCCTCCTACTTTATCTTCTAATATAGATCTGTTTTTAAATCCTTTC
>CAMDAO010000076.1 GCA_945888595.1 Chryseobacterium gleum
TGAACTATAATCTATCACAATCGCAAGTTTTTTAAAGTATAAACATCTAATAAAATATGGATACGAAAAAAGAATTTTGGATCGAACAAACTTTAAACAGTTCTACTGAATTGAAAAGTGTCCCTTTACCAGAAAATTTGAGAAAAAAACTCGAATCAATTCCTGCTTCTCTCGATATTTTTAATAAACGGATTCCTATGAAAGCTGTTTGGCTAGCGGCTGCTAGTATCGCTCTTTTAATTACTGTGAATATTGCTACTTTCAATACATCTCCAAAAATAGAAAGTAATGAAAGCACCGTTTATAATGAGTATTTTTCTTATTTAAACCAACTATAATGAAAACAAGCCGATTTTATAAATTAATAATAGTTGTCTTGATTCTTATTAATCTTACAACTCTCTTTTTCCTTTGGAAAGGGCCAAGAAGACCGAAACATCCTGAGAGAAATGAACTGGTAGAAATGTTAGACCTTTCGGGAAACACAAAAACTAAAATTCTTGAACTTCAAGATGAGCACTTTAAAAAGAAAGATTTTTTAATAAAACGCAGTATAGATTTGCACGAATCCTTGTTTCAATCATTTAATGATACATCAAAAGATAGTCTAGAAATCAAGGTACTGATTGATGAAATTGTGGAAAACCAACGTGAAACAGAACAAATGACATTTGATTATTTCAAAGTAGTAAACACGCTTTGCTCGCCAGGTCAGCAAAAGAAATTACAAGATCTTATTCATAATGTTTTGAGTCGCGCGGCAGGGCATCCGTCTCATCCAAAAAGATAATAGACCGCAAGTTTTTAATTTAATTGAACTCTAATAACTAAACATTAAAATTTATGAAAAAACGATTTTTAGCAATTACTCTTGGATTATCCGCAATGAGCTTTGCACAAACGAATCCTGCAATTACTGCATGGTTGCAAAATACAACGGGAATAATGGGAAGTCATTATATTTCTGGTAGCTCAATAGTGATAAATGATGTTGTAGAGGCAAATGTGCAAACCGTGCAATATTCAACAAACTGGTCGTATGTCTCAACGAACGGCATTCCTTCTTATCATACAGGTCCATTTCTTGATGGCAATCCTTCCATAGCAACAGATCAAAATGCCATTTTTAAGTTCCCTTTAAATCCCACTCAAAACACGGGTACACCTACTGCAACCACTGGAGGAAATATTGGTGTCTTTATCAATGGTGTGGCTCTTTTTGATTACAGAGATGGTGTAGCATGGAACACAACTACGAACTCATTGTGCGGAGGTTTACCCGGAATGTCTCCGTGTCCTGGCGGGTCTGCTAAATGGAATAGAGATGCTGTACCTGCTGAAAAATTAGGGTTTGATTGTGCCAAAGGTCACCCAGCAAATGGAAATTATCACCATCATCAAAGTCCAAGCGCTTTTAATTTAGATTTAACAGTAATCTCAACTATTTGCGATATCTATGCGGCGGATGGATTATATGCAATTAATCCAACTGAACATTCCCCTTTAATAGGTTTTGCATACGATGGTTTCCCTATTTATGGTGCTTATGGGTATGCAAATACGGATGGAACAGGTGGAATTGTTAGAATTAAATCTGGATATCAATTTCGAGCAATTACAGGTCGAACTGTTTGGGCTGATGGAACTGATGTTTCAGATGGGCCGGTTGTAAGTACAACTTATCCTTTGGGTTATTTCAAAGAAGATTATGAATTTATGGCACATCCAACAGACCCAAGTTATCTAGATGCGCATAATGGTAGAATTTGCAACACTCCAGAATATCCAATCTCATTATATCCAAATGGAATCTATTGTTATTTTGCTACTGTAGATGCAAATCACAATTCTGCCTATCCTTATGCTGTTGGACCTTATTTTTATGGTACTAAAACGGCTACTAAGGTCACATCAATTTCTGAAGCAGTAACAACCTATACTTCTGTTTCTGATGTAAGTGAAATCAATACAACAACGTTTAAAATTTTCCCAAATCCAACAGCTGACGTTTTAATTGTTCAGTCTTCAGGGTTACAAGAAGGAAATAGTATTGCTGAATTAATTGATGCAACGGGTAAAACTATTCAAACCCAAACGATTTACCAAGGAAGCACCATTTGTTATTTCAATGTGAGCGCGGTATACAGTGGAACATATTTTATAAAAATTAACAATGGAAAAACAACCTCTAGCTATTCTATCGTTATAGATTAATTCCATTGGATTTACCTAGTATTACGAAACAATAAATACATAACCAGACGGAGGATGTTCTCACAAGGACATCCTCTTTTTTATGAATAGTAAAGCATTTTTAATGATAATCAGGATCAATAACAAAAGTTGGGGAGACTATTGTAAAATATCAAAACAAATCAGTCACTAATTAAATTTATTTCGAAGTGAAGTTGAAATGGTCTTTCCACAGAATTAGTTGTAAATTTTTCCGTAATCGCGTTTCGCTTTTTCAGCGAAAGAGAGCGTGAAGGGAAGTATTTACGCACGGTTTTACGAAATAGAATGAAGTAAAAAATTCCTTGGAAAGATCCTTGATTTTTGCTTACCTCCAGCGCTACCGCTTGTCTTCGAAAATTACATTTTCTCTTCATCAAGGAAAAGTGAGGAAATGAAAACAGAAGTAGATTTGAAGGTTATATGAGAATAGTAGATTTGAAAGTAATTTTTCTAGCTCCCCACAACATTCGGGTTTGATCCTATAATCACCCATCAGAGAAACTAATTATAATCGTTTCAAAAAATAATTACAAATTCGTTTTCCCTAAATCTTGCGCTTAATAATTAAGTATCTTTGGAAAAATAATAATCCTATGTTAAATTTTGAATTCAAAAATCCTACTAAAATTATTTTCGGTAAAGAGACTATTTCTACTCTTTCAAAAGAAATTCCTGCCAACGCAAAAGTTTTGATGCTCTATGGGACTGGTAGTATTAAAAAAAATGGGATTTATGAGCAAGTTAAAAGTGCGTTAACAAACTTTGAAACAATAGAATTTGGTGGAATTCCTGCTAACCCAGAATACGACGTACTGGTAAAAGCATTGGAAATAATCAAAACCGAAAATATTACATTCCTGTTGGCTGTTGGTGGAGGATCAGTTATAGATGGAACAAAATTTCTCGCTTCTGCAGCACTTTTTTCTGGTGATAATCCTTGGGATATTGTTTCTAAATTTATACGAACTGAAGTTGGAATGCCTTTTGGGTGTGTGCTAACGATGCCAGCAACAGGGTCTGAAATGAATTCTGGCGCAGTCATTACCAGAGCAGCAACGCAAGAAAAATTCGGAATGGGCGGACCAGGATTGTTTCCTCAATTTTCGATTTTAGATCCACAAGTAATCCAATCTATTCCACCTCATCAAATTGCAAACGGAATAGTGGATGCGTTTTCACATGTGCTTGAACAATATATGACGTATCCAACACAAGCTTTTCTTCAAGATCGATTTTGTGAAAGTATCATGCAAACATTAATTCAGATAGCTCCAATCGTTCTTGATAATCCGTATAACCACGAAGCTGCCTCTAATTATATGTGGAGTTGCACCATGGCTTTAAATGGCTTGATTCAAAAAGGGGTGCCTACAGATTGGTCTGTCCATGCGATTGGTCACGAATTAACAGCTCTTTTTGGTATTGATCACGCGCGGACATTGGCAATCATTGCTCCAAGCCATTACCGTTATACGTTTGAATCAAAGAAAAAGAAATTAGCGCAATTTGCAGAAAGAGTTTTTGGAGTAAGCGCCGGAACGCTCGATCAAAAAGCAATGATCGGAATAGAAAAGATGGAGGCGTTTTTTCATTCTGTAAACATCGACACGAAACTTTCGCAATACACAGAAAATGTGGAAGGAGTAGCAGAAAAAATTTCTGATCGTTTCACAAAAAGAGGATGGTTGGGTTTAGGCGAGCATAAAAATTTAACTCCTTCAGACGTTGAAACAATTGTAAAAAATGCCTATTAAGTTCAGGAAGTTTAACTTGTGTACGTTTAAAGTAAACGTGTGAAAAACCAATTTAAAACTGTACCTTAGAATTTGCAAATGAATAACATATGTCCGATCAGCGTCAAATATTTACATTAAAACAAGTAGCCCTTTCTATTAAAAAAACAATAGAAGATCGCTACCATCAAATGTATTGGGTAAAGGCTGAAATGCACAAACTAAATTTGTATCCAAGTGGACATTGTTTTCCTGAATTATTGCAGAAAGAAGACGGTAAAATTTTAGCTCAAATGACCGCTTCGATATGGAGTCACAATTACCAGCGCATCAATAAAAAGTTTGTTGAAATTGTGAAAGAACCGCTTCGGGAAGACTCCACTCTTTTGATGCAAGTGAAGATTGTTTTTCACGAAACCTATGGTCTAAGTTTACAGATTTTAGACATAGATCCGAACTATGCGTTAGGAGAACTTCAGAGAGAAAGACAGGAAACATTATTACGTTTACAAAAAGAAAATTTACTCAATTTAAATCAATCTTTACCATTTCCTTTATTGCCAAAAAGAATAGCAATAATTTCTGCAGATACGAGTAAAGGACTTTCCGATTTTAGAAAAGTGGTCGACAAGAATCCCTGGAATTATACTTTTTTTACGGTTCTTTTTCAAGCCTATTTGCAAGGAGACATTGCTGTAAAATCTATCCAGGAACAGCTGCGAAAAATAGAAAAAGTGAAGCATCATTTTGATGTCGTTTTGATTGTGAGAGGGGGTGGTGGTGAAGTTGGATTATCGTGTTATAATAACTTCGAATTGTGTAAATCAATAGCTACTTTTCCGCTTCCAATTTTGACGGGAATTGGCCACTCAACCAATTTAACTGTCGCTGAAATGGTCGCCTATAGAAACGCAATTACACCTACAGAATTAGGTGATTTTTTAATACAATCATTTCATAATTTTTCAGTTCCTGTGAAAGATGCTATTAAGACCATTCGCACATATTCTAAAAACACATTAGAACTAGAAAATAAGTCCTTAACTTCTGAGTTGAAATTATTTAAAAATGCAACTACTCAACGTCTGAATGAAACAAAAAACCACTTGGTGAATGCTAGCACTTCAGTGCGCACGAATGCTAAATTTTCACTCGCACGAGAAAAGGAATGTGTATTTAATTCGCAAAAATTAATTAAAAAAAGCGCTAAAGATGTGTTTTCTATAGAAACTAGTTCCATTGCTTCGCTCATAGAAAATGTAGGGAAACGAATTCAATTTGAGTTAAAAATAAAAAAAGGAGAGGTAGAAAGAGCGGTAGAAATATTTCCAAAAATAATCCAAAACAAACTGAATTCGCAAAAAAATTCGCTCCAACAATTAGAACAATCTGTTAAATTAATGGACCCAATTCAAGTGTTAAAAAGAGGGTATTCTATCACATTAATTGACGGGAAAACGATAAAAGAAAACACAGAAATTAAACCAGGAAAAACAATCATCACCAAGACCTATTTTGGAGAAATTGAAAGTCAAGTGGTGAAGAAAAAAGATAATTAGTAGACATAGTAAGACGTACTTTATTACGTCTCCCCAACAAAAACAAAAACATGGAAAAACAAACAAATTACACCGAAGCATTTGAAGAATTACAAAAAATTGTAAGCGAAATTGAAGAGGGAGAAATCTCGATTGATGAACTTTCGATCAAGGTAAAAAGAGCGGCAGAATTAATTAAAATTTGTAAAAATAAATTAACTTCAACGGAAGAAGATGTGAATCAAATTTTAAAAGAATTGGAAGAAAATTAGACAGGTGATATTAGATTTTTAGACTATAGATAGTAGACTTGAAATTTTATTTGAAATCTTACGAATTACTCGATATCTCTTTCACATTATTTTATTTTTTTGAGAAAAGAATGTAGCTAATTCTGCTTTCGTATCTTTACAAAAAACAAGAATATTTTTCAAAATGTTTCAAAAATATAAGTATCATTTACTTTTACATTTTATTATTTTACTGTATGGTTTTACAGGAATTTTGGGCAAGCTAATACACCAAGATTTTATAACCATCGTTTGGTTTCGACTTTTATTTGCATTAATCGGGCTTGGATTGGTTTTAATATATTTGAAGAAGTCGATCGCTGTTTCTTCGGCAAAACAATTATTTTCCTTGTTCGGGATTGGAATTGTCGTAGCGCTTCATTGGATGACATTTTATAAGTCTATTCAACTTTCAACAGCTTCTTTAGGCATCTTATGTCTTTCAACGACAACTTTACATGTGTCATGGTTAGAGCCCATTATCATGAAAAGAAAGTTTTCGTGGATTGAATTTTTATTAGGTGTGTTTATAATCGGTGGAATCTATTTTGTTTCAAGTGATTTTAATGCGAATGATTATGAAGCCCTAGCCTATGGATTATCTTCCGCTTTCTTTGCCGCGTTTTTTTCAACGTGCAATGGTGCAATGGTTCGCAAAATACCATCCACCACCATGACCTTTTTTGAAATATTAATGAGTCTTATTTTTGTAAGTTTCTTATTAATGCTTCAAGGAAAATTAACCCCCAGTTTGTTCCATATATCAACCAGTGATTTATTGTGGCTTCTGTTTTTAGGTTTAGTATGCACCTCGTTTGCTTTTCTTGTTACGATTGACCTAATTAAGCGGCTGGGTAATTTCACCGTTTCTTTAAGTATAAATATGGAGCCCGTTTATACTATTCTATTGGCTGTATTCATTCTCCATGAAAACAAAAAGCTTGGTTCTCAATTTTACATAGGGTCTATTATGATTGTTTTAGTGGTGATTGCGAACCCAATTATTAAGTATTATTTACAAAAAAATCGTCGTTAAACGCTTACGCCTCTTTTCTCTAAAAACAACTTCCATTGCATTCCTTGATCTTTATTTAGAACACGTGGAAATTTATGTTGAGACCCTGATTTACCAATCTCCTCTAAAAATAAATAAAATAGATCCGGCTCCACCACCGCAATTTTAGGCGCTTTTAAATTGTGTTTTCGACAAGAGGAATAATCATCGTTTAAAGCTTTTAATTCTTCATCGAATTTATCAATATAATCAAATTTATCAACGATCATATTGCTTCCAATATACCAAACATGCCTTTGCTCTTTTTCATCAGCGATCACGCAGAATTCAGAAATCTCCACGTTCAACAATTTATTTACCGTGACTAAGGCCTTGTTAATATTATCTAACGATAAATGTTCCCCAGCAAGACTCAAATATTCCTTGATTCTACCCGTAATTTTAATTTCATATTTCTTAATATCTAAAAATTGAACTAAGTCGCCAATTAAATATCTCCATAAACCCGCGTTTGTAGAAATAACCAATGCATAGTCTATTCCTACTTCTACTTGGTTTAGCGTAAAAGCCTCATGATCATCTTTCAAATTTCCTTCTTCATCAAAATAGGCAGAAGTAAAAGGGATAAATTCATAAAAAACACCGTTTTCCAATAAAAGCTGCATCCCTTCATTTTCGGTTGCTGCTTGAAAGGCGAAATAACCTTCACTCGCTAAATACGTATCTAATAAATGGACCTTTTTATTTGTAATCCTATTAAGTCTATCAATGTAAGGTTGGATAAAAACCCCTCCATGAATATACAGTTCAAAATTAGGCCAAATATCATGAATTGACTTTAATTGGTAGACTTCAATTATCCTTTCCATTAATAGGATGCACCAACTCGGAACACCAGTAACAATTCCAATATCCCATTTTGGGGCATGAATAACCATTTGCTCGAGTTTTTCATTCCAATCACAGATATTTGCTATTTTTCTCGGGGGCAAAGTAAAGGGGCTATAAATAAATGAAGTGTTTTTCTTTAATATCCCACTTAAATCTCCTTCAAAATGATTTTCAACTTTCTTTATTTTTGAACAACCTCCCACCACTAAAATCTTCGCACTAAAGACAATATCATTCAAATTTAAATTATATAATGTTGCAATTTGATTAATACTTGTTTTTTGAAAAGATTTAATCATTTGACCGCTTACTGGTATTCTCTTGCTTGCCGCGCCATTCGTGCCGGATGACAAAGCATAATATTTTATTTTTCCTGGCCAAGTGTGATTTTTTTTGCCTTTAATAGAGTCTTTTAGCCATTCTTTGTAAAATAAATTATAATTTGTTATCGGAACATTTTTTTGAAATTCTGACGCTAGATCAGGATTTAATAAAACAGCGTTAAACCTATATTTATTTCCGAAAGTAGTGTCTTTTCCTAAGTCAATTAATCTAAATAATGACTGTATCTGAAGGTTAAAAGCCCTTTTTTGCTTTGTAAGTTTCTTAAACTTTTCTTTAGATGTTTTCTTTAAAAACTTCCCTATAATTGGCATGTAATCTGTTTATTATGTTTTTTTTACCTTGTAAAGTTCGCAATATTAACATGAAATAATATTTATTTAATATTAAGAAATGTTTAAATCTGATAAAAATACTTATTTTTAAGAATCGGATTTTGATTTTGATTACCTTTGTACCAAATTTAACAAATTTAAACATGGAAACCAAAACATTTATTGTGCCTCATGATTTTTCTCATGTAGGGGAAAATGCATTAAATCATGCGATAGCCGCAGCAAACCATCTTGACGCTCAAATATATGTTGTGCATGTTGTACAAAAAGAAAAAGATATAAAAGCGGCTGAAATAAAACTAAAAGGAATCCTTGAAAACATAAAATCAAAAGCTCCTTTAATTCCAAGTATTCGAGTTGGAAACATCTTTGATGATATTGGCGATTTTGCGGCTGAGCATAAAGCTGAATTAATCTTTATGGGTACTCACGGGACTGTTGGTTGGCAACATATTACAGGAAACAAAGCTCTTAAAGTGGTCACTCATTCTGATGTTCCGTGTGTTATTGTTCAAGGAAAAGCGATTAAACCAACAGGATATGATGATATTGTTGTTCCTTTGGATTTGAATAAAGAAACTAAACAAAAATTAGCAATTGTTGCTAATTTAGCGACCTACTTCAAGTCACGTGTTCATTTAATTACTCCAAATGAAACAGATGAGTTTTTAAGAAAAAAAGTAACTGCCAACATCCTTTTCGCTAAACGTTTTTTTACAGAAAGAAATATTGAGGTAAGCACTACTTTTGCAGGAAACGGAAGTTTTGAAAAAGAAGTGGTAAAACATGCTGTAACAATTAATGCTGATTTAATAGCAATCATGAATCTAAACAGAAATAACCTTTTTGGAACTATTGCGGCTAATAATGAGCAATACGTTATCACAAATGACGCACAAATACCGGTATTAATTATTAATCCGCTTGATAGCCCTTATGGTGGGAGTTTCATGTTTGGATAGAATACAATTTTACTATTCATAACCCCCATCTGAAATTCAGATGGGGGTTTTTATTTTTGAAAAAATCCTACATTAAGAGTCCTTGCCTTTTTAACTTTAAAAAGGATTGACATATGTTATAAAAGTGTAAGAATAATAAAACCCACATTTGAACAACTTGTTTTTCAATTTAAACCCCATTCTTTCAGCTTTTTATTAAATGCTATCTTATGCTCCCTCTTTAAATGAAAAGCTAAGAGACATCAATCCTTATATTCATTTCGAAGTAACCTTTGTTTTATTTCCTCCAAGTTTTTTAATTTCTTTGGGCGCCTAGCAGCAACAGCGGTCGCGGTAAAATAGGTGTGATTAGAAATAAACGCCACTTGTAATTCATCCCATTTACGATCACTATTAATTTTTCCGTGTTCTCGTAATTCTAATCGGAGCCTATCTGCGATCTCGTGAAAATCATCTCTTCCTAAATAATCTAAGTCGGCGTCACAAATTATTTCTTCTAATTTATTCTTTGGTTTTTGGGGAATTTGTGTAACATAAATTAATTCTTTAATAATAGCAACGTGTTGCTCGGTATATCCGTATTTAGGCAGAATTTCCTCTGCTAGCCGGGCCCCAATTGGTTCATTGTTTTCATATTGCTCAATAAACCCTGCATCATGATAAGAGGCTGCCGATTTTAATAAAAACAACCCTTCATCTGTCACGTCTTCAGTTAAAGCGAGGCTTTCTACTGCTCTAACGACGTCTTTAATGTGTTCTAAACAATGATAATATAATTTAGGGGATAACCCTTTTTCTAACACCTTTGTTATATGGCGCTCTGCTTTCTCATAATTAATCGAACTGTATAAATACAAGTTAACAATTTGTTGGAATCGTTCATTAGGAAAAATCCCCTCTCCGTTCACTGAAAGTTGTGGCTTAATTCTTTCAATGCAATACATGTCCATTTCATTATTATTCTTTGATTTTGCCTTTCCTTTATATACACATTCAAAATAAGGCTCAATCAATTTATACGTTGCTCCAGTAACTGTTACTTTTCCTGGCTCACCCATCATTTCCATTCGCTGAGCCCTGTTTACAGCTGAGCCCCAAATATCGTATGACAATTTTTCACTACCAATTACTCCTGCTGTTACCTCGCCAGTATTAATTCCCAAACGAAGTGTCCAATACTCTTCCTCAGACTTTTCAGCTTCAATTTTCAACTCTTGCATATATGCTTGGATCTGAAGCGCCGCCAAACACGTATCAATTGGATTTGAATTATTTCTGACCGGCACACCTCCCGCGCACATGTATGCATCTCCAATCGTTTTAATTTTCTCCAAATTGTTATTAACGATAATCTCATCAAATTTTCTGAAGAAAACATCTAATTTACTAACCAAATCTGTGGGGGTCATTTTTTCAGCAATCTTAGTGAAACCAACAAAATCTGTAAATAAAATAGAAACTTTTTTATAGGCTCTCGCGCTCGTTTTACCACTGTTTTTCAATTCCTCTACCGTTGAAGCGGGGATAATCCTGCGAATCAAGTTTTCCGATTTATCTTTTTCTATTTGTAAGAGTCTTTTTTGCTCTATTACCTTATTTTTCTCTTTATTAATTATTTCGTTTTGTTCTTCTATGTGGGTGTTTTTGGCACGTAGTTCACTCGTTCTTTCCACTATTTTCATTTCTAAACGAATCAACTTTTTTCTCTCTAATTCTATTTTTTGACGAACAAACAAACGAATAAAAATTAATATAACACCGGCTATTGCAAGCCAAAACCACCATTTCCACCAAAAAGGCGAGTCTACTGAAATTACTAATTTACTAGGACTGGAGCACCACTCTCCTTCTCCGTTTCTGACATAAACATACAACGTATAATCTCCTGGCGACAAAGTAGGAAGTCTTATTTCGTTGTTGCTACCTAAAAATATTTCCCCCTCATCAATGCCTTCCAACCGGTATTTATAATTTAGTAAATCTGGATTGCTCAAATCGGAAGCAATAAATTGAAATGTTAGATTTCTTTCTAAATATTTTAATTCTAATTTAGGTGTTAAAGAAAGTGTTTGTCTCAGCGGTGATCCTTTTTCTCCCGGTTTCTTCCAGTTATGATCTACTTTAATTCTTGTGAAAACAATCTCAATATTATTGTTTTTTTCAATTAATAATTTTGGATCAAAATAGTTATATCCATTTATTCCTCCAAAATAAAGTTCGCCGTTTTTTGACTTAAAATAAGAGCCCATATTGAACTCATTACTCATTAATCCGTTTACTTCTTTATAATTAACAATTGCATAGGTCTCTGAATTGATGCAACAAATCCCCATATTGGTGCTTAACCATAGCTTTTTATTTTCTCCAGAAATTACCCCATAAATTACATTGTTTGGTAGTCCTTTTTTTTT
>CAMDAO010000077.1 GCA_945888595.1 Chryseobacterium gleum
AGATCGTTCATATTGCTGGCGATTTAGCAAAAATGTATGAAGCTGAAATATATGTGGTGGCTGAAAAGCACGATGATGTATTATTAAGTCAGAGAATAAAAAATAGGATATTAATTGTGCGAAATCAATATGAAGAAAGAAATATTAAATGTACTATTGAACTAATAAAAGGTTCAGGTTCATATGCTACTAAAATTATGTCATTCAGTCTGGAGCAGAACATTGATCTTATTGCTTTTGCATACCATACATCTAGTTTATTACCTCAATTTGATACTTTCGCACAGTCTCTACTAATGAATAAAGAACTACTGCCTTGTGTAATTGTAAATTCTAAATTATCTTCATCAATTTCTTATTAAAAGTATAAAATGAAATTAGGTGAATATAATATTCTAACAATACTTAGAATAACAACTGTTGGGGCTTATTTAGGTGACGAATTTGATAATGATGTATTATTGCCTAACAAATATCTAACGCAGCAAATGTCTGTTGGTGAAGATATTACCGTTTTTTTATACAAAGATTCTGAAGATCGTTTGGTGGCAACTACTGAAAAACCTTATATTGTTTTAAATGAATTTGCCTACCTAAAAGTGAAAGAGGTCAATCCTTATGGTGCCTTTTTAGATTGGGGATTAGAAAAAGATCTTTTGGTTCCCTTCCGCGAACAAACAAACAACTTAGAAGAAGATAAGTATTATTTGATTTATCTAATGTTGGACGAATCTACAGATCGACTGGTTGCTACTGCTAAAACAAATAAGAAATTTTCAACGGATACATCTGAAATTGAACTAGATAAAGAGGTTTCCTTATTAATTTGCGAAACATTTGATGTAGGTGTCAAAGTGGTTGTCAATGGAAAGTTCCTAGGGATTATTTATCACAGTGATCTTACACGTAGACTTCGCCGAGGGGATACTGAGACTGGTTATGTTTTTAACAGTAGAGAAGATGGTAAATTAGATGTTCGCCTAGAAAAATCAGGTTACCAAAAAGTGGAACCATCTGCAGAACGATTGCTTGCTTTGATTAAAAATAGAAAAGGTACGCTATTTTTAACCGATAAGAGCGATCCAGATGATATTAGAGATCAAGTAGGAATGAGTAAAAAAACATTTAAACAGGCAATCGGGAATTTATACAAAAATAAATTAATTCAATTAAATCCAGATTCTATTTCCATTATTTGAATCTATTTTCGATTGATCTACAAAGACATTAGTTCTTTAAATCGAATCGCTTGCCGCCTTGAAATCTCGACTTTTTCGCCTTCTTTTAGTTCAACCATCAATCCTCCATTGAACCAATTTTCGATAGTACTGATCCATTTTAAGTTGATAATGAATTTTCTATTTGCTCGAAAGAAGTACTCCGGATCTAAACGTTCTTCAAAACTATTTAATGACCTTAATAGTAAAGGTCTGTATCCGTCAAAATAAACTTTGACATAGTTTCCATCTGATTCTAACATTCTAATCCGATTCAATTCTATGAACCAGGTTTTTTCACCGTCTTTTATGAAAACACTGTCAGATAATGTTAATTGTCGATCTTTTCTTGAAGTTTGCCCCTCTAATTTTGATATGAAATCTTCTTCTTTTTGATTTATCTTTTTGACAGATTCCTTCAGGCGAATAGGGTCAACGGGTTTTAAAATATAGTCAAGTGCATTGATTTCAAATGCTTTTAATGCAAATTCATCATAAGCTGTGACAAATATTACTTTTGGAATCTCCTCCAAATGTTTTAGCATTTCAAATCCTGTCATTTCTGGCATCGAAATGTCTAAGAAAATTAAGTCAGGTTTTACATCTTTTATCAGTAAAATACCTTCTTCTCCATTTTTAGCTTCACCAATAATGTCAATTTCATCGTATTGTTTTAATAAAGATTTCAGTTCTTCACGTGCTAATCTCTCATCATCAATAATTAATGTTCTTAAAGTTTTCATCGGTATTTTTATTGTTTTGTAAATATCATATGGACCGCATAAGCATAAATTTTATATCTGAAAGGTGATCGAAGAAATTACTTTATTTTCTTTTTGAACAAGATCAAATCTTGCCTTACCTTTGTATTGTAAGTCCAATCTTCTGCGTGTGTTTTCAATGCCAATTCCTAAATCAATCTCTGTTTTTAACGTTCCGGAATTTTCGATAATAATTCTTATTTCATCATCCGACTTAATTGTTGTTAACGTAATTTCTCCTCCTTCAATTAATGAAGATATCCCATGCTTAATCGCATTTTCCACCAACATTTGTATTGAAAATGGAGGAATCATGAAACTGTTTAATTGTTCATCTAACTCCCATTTTATAGTTAATCGTTCTTCAAATCGTACCTTTTCAAGGTCTAAATAATTGGAAACTATTTCTATTTCTTCACTTAATGCAACAAGATTTAATTTACCAAACATTAAAGATTTTCTCAAAAGATTCGACAAAGTAGTGACCGAGGTTTTTGCTTTGGAGGGATCGATTTCAATTAATGCACGAATACTATTCAATGAGTTAAACAAAAAATGAGGATTGAGTTGCGTTCTAAGATTCTTTAATTCGATTTCATTCCTGCTAGCCTCTATACTTAGGTTGTTGATTTCCTGCTTTCTGGATTTACTAAAAAAATGATATGTAAAATAAAGAGCATTCCAGAACAGCACCAAGACAGAGTTGGAGAGAACTTCTATCAGAAGTTTCAAGGAAGAAATTGGTTCGTCTTGCGCAATATCAGTGATGAATGAAATGATGTTTGTAGAGATAACAATTAGAATTCCACAGATCAATGAAGAAATAATAATTCGAGGAAATAGGGCAGGTAATTTTATTTCTAACCATCCTAATTTGAAAAACATCTTTCTCATTAAATGCGTGAAGAAAATAGCGAATGAAATAAATGAAATAATATGAAAAAAGAGTGTTGAATTAACCTTTTTTGAATCATCTACATAAAATGCAAATGCGACCAGAATCCCATAGGATAGCCATCCACCTATTTGCGCTCCCCAATATAATAATCGCGATGAATTCATTTTGTAAAAATAAGATAATCGAGGATTGTTTAGCTGAAAAATGTATATTTGGTTGAAAATATTAGTTTGGTGGTTTAAATGAAGGTTGATTTAAATATTTTAGCATAATTTTTAGCCGTAAATCGTCGTATATGAGAAGACTTTCATTCATTCTGTTAGTATTTGTAAATCAAAGTTTTTCTCAGACTTTTCGTGCTACTAATTTTGGCCTTTCTACCGGGCTTGTTTTAAATTTTGGAACACATGTGAATTCTGTTGGATTGTTTGCAAAAGGGTATTATACGGATTATTTTTATCAATTAAATATAGGAACTACTCAAACGTGGAATTTAAAAAGTTATGGGAATCGAAGGAAGTTTTGGGAATCTCGAAATTATTTAGGGCTTGTTTTTTTAGGAGGTAAAAAGGACAATATAATTGATTTTCAGTTGGACGGTGTGCTTCATCAGACAGCATATAGAAATGCAATTGGGTATAATTACCTGTGGTATTTTGATCATGCAGGTACAACTCAGAGATCAGGAGGTTGGGGAGTGAATCTGAATAAAGTGGGTTTGTATTTTGAAAATGACATCTTTGCAGGTCAAGGAAAAGATCGATTCAGAACAGGGCATCTAATGGCTTCGTTTCGATATCTTAATTTTAAATTTGCCACAGGAGCTTATTTATGGACAGGTGAAACAAGGGGTACACCATGGGTAATAAATTACAAGACGAAATGTCCATATGGATACAAAGATTTAAGCAGTTTGCCTTTTGGAAAGACAAGTCATGGAATACTGTATGGATCGATATTTTATAGTCTTCCGTATGGACAATCAACATGTGTGAAAATTGGAATCGATAGTGATAATGTTCGCAACGGGATTCAAAATAAATTAATTCATGATTTGATTTTTTTGCCGAAGAGTGTCGAACATAAAACACCGCATTATCCATGTTTAAATAAAGATGGATTTCCTGTTTTTGAAAAAAGTGAAGTGAGAAAAGATAAATTATTTATACAAACAGGGTTGAACGAATTTATGTAAATCACTACAAATCTGAATTCAATTATGAAATAATTGAAAAATCTCTAATAATCTTTCAGGAGGAATAATTTTATTAGGAAATGAATTCATTTCACTCAATACTTGTGCTGTTGCTAATGGGTTGAGCCCCATTCTAATGCCTGCATCTTTAATATAATTTATTTCTAAATGGCTTGTTTCTAAATCAACATTCATCAATAAAACTAAGCGATGAAATTGAACAATACGGTCTGCTTCCAGTTTAGGCGGCATAAATTTGATGTATTGTTCGAATAGAATTTTAAAATCATCTACAGTTACCCCTAATTGTGAGGCGATAGTTAATAAAAATTGAAATTCAATGTCACGAACATCATTGTCAGCTTGCGCTAATTTAATAAGTTCAGCAAGTAAACTTTTATTTATTTTATTTTCTTCATTTTTGTTGGACATAAATTCTAGTGCTTAGGCAGTGTGATCAATCAAGAAAAAACCACATGTTATTTCACATACTTTTTGGAGATGTTCAGGTAATTCGTTTTCTAAATAAGGTTGAGTTGCTCCAAAAGTATGTTCTGCATCTTCAATTTCAAATAATCTTGTTTTCAGCCATGTTGCTATATTTCGACTTTCTTCAATATCTACTGAAGTATCCATATCACCATGAACGACAAAAGTTGTTTTGGTAGATTTTTTACAAGCTTGCTCGATGTTTAAAAGATCTCTATGTAGATCAAAATCTTCGTATTGAGAATAATTGTTTGGCATCTTTTGTTTGGTCCTACCATTTTCAATAAACCGTTTTCCTTGTGTTTTCCATACTTTTAATGGAGTTCCCTCAGGAAATCTTTTTTCAATATCACAAATGGCTGCCCAGGTTGAAATTTTGGTTATTCTTCTATCTGAAGAAGTTAGTAAAGCGATTCCGCCGCCTCTTGAGTGACCAATTAAATAAATAGCAGGCAAAGTAGGGAATTGAATTTCTAACCAATTTAAAACTTGTTGAACGTCATAGACTTCTTTAGAATAATTATTTTCTCCAAAACTTTCTAGATCAGCAAAATCGATAGGGTTTTCAATCGTGCCTCCGTTGTGACTCATGTTGAATTTACAAAAACCAAATCCAAGATCAGTATAAAACTTTTCTACTAAATTCCAGCAACCCCAATCTTTATAACCCATGTAGCCATGAATAAATAAAATAAGACGACCATTGAAATTGACAGGAATGACTAAATCTACAAGACTTTCTCTGCCATTAGCGCCTGTGTAAATCTGATTTTTTAAATTCATTTTTGTTATTTCTAAATAATTATCTTAACGCGACAGTAAGAATTATCACATTACTCAATTTTAGTAAAGCTGACTACAAGTAGTAATCAGAATGTATAAGTCAAAAATACAAATATCTTCGCTAATAATGAGCGTTCACTTCATGTTTTAAAAGTAATATTCAGATTCTATACCTTTTATTTCGGTTCATTCATTATCTTTACACTAGAAAGATAAACTATGAAAATATCAGGTTCAATTTACAGCGATAAAAATAGAACATTAGAAGTTGTTGTAAAAGATTTAGTTCAACATCAAATTGAGCTTTTACATGTTGATTGCAACGATGATCTATCTGTTTTTGAAGATATTAAATCAATTAGGTCGTGGTGTGATTTACCTATTGATTTACATATTATTACGGCAGAACCAGATAAATACTTTGACTTACTTAGGGAAAACCCCGTTGAATACCTTACTTTTCAATACGAAGATCTAAAATCACCTTTGAAAATACCTTCCGATATAACGGGGAAAAAAGGTTTGGCGGTTATTACCCCAACTCCAATATCCGTTTTTGAAGAGTATTCAGCGTATGATTTTATATTAATTATGGCGACAATTCCAGGGCAAAGCGGTGGAAAATTTGACGCTATCAATTTTACTAAAATTAGACAATTTAGAAAACAATTTCCTGAAAAATCAATACATGTTGATGGCGGTGTAAATGGAGAAGTGTCTTTTATTTTAAGAAATATGGGTGTAAGTTCTTCTGTTTCTGGCTCTTATTTATTCAATGGTCCAAGTGTAGGGCACGCGCTAATGAATTTGACTAAACGAGACATGGAGTCAGAATTTATGATTAAAGATTTTATGATTCCTCTGACGGAATGCCCAGTCGTGCGTGAAAAAGATGTATCACTACAATCTGTTTTACTTTCTATTGATAAGGGAAATATGGGATTTTGCTTGGTCCTGGATGAAGGTAATAAATTCCAAGGATTGGTTTCTAATGCAGATCTCCGAAAAGGAATGATCCGAAATTTACAAGACTTAAATAAAATTAATACGGACGAATTAATTAATAGAAATCCTATTTCAATAGGGGAAGAGGATACTGTTCTTTCTATGTTGAAATTAATTAAAAAGTGCCATTTTCCTATTATGTACTTACCAGTGTTAAAAAAAGATGGTGAATCAGTGGGAATTGTTAATTTTACAAATCTGATTAAAGCAGAAATATGATAATTCAATTAAAAGATCAAATAACAGCGGAAGAATCTGCTAAAATTGCTAATGAAATTCAAGCATTTCACATAGTATATCAAAATAAAAACCTATTAATTACAGGTTCAGGAGTCAAAGAAGTTCCTCCGATTATTGAAAATAAAGTAGATCAATCTTGGGTTTTTCCAAATGATATGCAGTTATCTTCTAAAAAATTCCAAACGGAAAAGAGGGAAGTGAAAATTGGTCAGATTACCATTGGTGGAGCAACAAATAATACGGTTTTGATTGGTGGTCCTTGCTCCGTTGAATCAGAAGAGCAAATACGTGAATCAGCTGAATTACTAGTTTCACTAGGGTTGAGTACCCTTCGAGGAGGTTGCTACAAACCTAGAACAAGTCCGTATAGTTTTCAGGGAATGGAATTGGAAGGGTTGAAGTTATTAGCTAAGATGCGCTCAGAATATGGCTTAAATGTGATAACTGAGGTGAGAGATGCTACTCAAATTGATGAAATTATTGAGTATTCAGATGTTATACAAATTGGAGCAAAAGCAATGTATGATCAAGGTATTCTGCGAGCTTGTGCAAAAACAAGAAAGCCAGTTTTAATTAAAAGAGGGTTTGGATCAACTTTACAAGAATTTGTTCAAGCGGCTGAATTTGTGCTTTCCGGGGGGAATGAAAATGTAATATTATGTGAAAGAGGATTACGTACTTTTGAAACGGGCACTCGTTTTACATTAGATCTCTGCGGTGTTGCTTGGTTGCAAGAGTATACTAATTTACCCATAATTTTAGATCCAAGTCACGCAATGGGGTATGCCTACGGTGTGCCAAGTTTAGCACGAGCATGCGTAGCTATGGGAATTGACGGATTATTGATTGAAGCTCATCCAAATCCAAAAGTGGCAAAATCGGATGCATCTCAACAACTTAATCATTCAGAATTTAAAGCATTAGTAGAAACACTTCGTCCAGTTGCCTCAAGCGTTGGATACAAAATGATTTAAAAAAATATGTTTTTAGAACAAAATATAAGAGGGATTTGCGATAAATATGGGGTCGACTATTCAGATTTTTTAGGAGATTTGGGAGTTGAAAATGCCTTAGAGCTCTCAGTATTTGATCTTGAAGCAGTGTGTGATGAAAATAAAATTGATCTACATTCTCTGCTGTTCAAGCCAATGTTTAAGACCAATGGGTGGAAATTAAAGTTGAATAAGATAAAATTATTAGTGCTCGATGTGGATGGAGTTATGACTGATGGTGGTATGTATTTCACAGAAAACGGTGATCAAATAAAAAAATACAATACGAAAGATGGAATGGCAATCATACACTTGACAAAAAATAATTTTCAAGTAGCTATTATTTCATCTGGCTTTAAGGATCAAATGGTTAAAGCGCGTTCAGAAATGTTAGGGATTCAGCATTGTTTCGTTGGCAGGTTTAAGAAAATCGAGATATTATCTGATATTTGTTTGAAACTCGGTTTAGAATTAGACAATGTTGCAATTATAGGTGATGATGTGAATGATATGGAAATTATCAAAAGTGTTGGTTTCTCAGCATGCCCAGTAGATGCAATGGACACTGTAAAAACAAATGTGGATGTTATTTTGTCCAAAAAAGGAGGAGAAGGTTGTGTAAGAGAATTTATTGATTCTTATTTACTTGATGAACCTTTAAATAATTGAATGAATAAAGATTGAAGAGGTATGAAAAATGTTAAATTAGGGGTAATAAGAGAAGGAAAAGTTCCGCCAGATAAGCGAGTTCCTCTATCTCCTAAGCACTGCAGAATCGTTGAAATAAAATTTCCAAATGTTAAAGTTGTAGTTCAACCTAGTGCAATTCGGTCATTTAAAGATGAAGAATATCTTGCGGAAGGAATCGAAATGTCAGAGGATTTAAGTGCTTGCGATATTATTATTGGGGTTAAAGAGGTAAATATAAGCGATCTAATCCCAAATAAGAAGTTTATGTTTTTCTCTCATACGATTAAAAAACAGGCCTACAATCGCGGATTGTTGCAGGCAATTCTTGAGAATAATATTCAAATGATCGATTATGAGGCTTTAAAAGACAAAACGAATAAACGTATTATTGGTTTTGGAAGGTATGCCGGAATTGTTGGATGTTATAATGGTTTTAGAACATTTGGTTTGAAACATAAATTATTTTCGATCAAAGCGGCGAGTACTTGTTCCTGCAGAAAAGAAGTGGAAGAGGAATTAAAAAAAGTAGTTCTTCCTGCCACGACAAAAATTTTATTAACTGGATATGGCAGAGTAGGACATGGAGCTAGAGAAATTTTAGATTTATTGCCTATTAAAGAGGTAACTTCAGAAGAATTTTTAAATCAAACGTGCAATACGGCGGTATATTCACAATTAGAAGTAGAAGATTATTACGGGAGAATTGATGGAGAGGAATTTAGTAAAAAGGAATTTTATGCAACTCCAGAACTATATAAATCAACTTTACCTCGTTATTTAAGTGAAACAGATATGTATATTCCTTGTCATTTTTGGAATAATTCTTCTCCCTATATTTTAACAAAAGATGACTTAAAATCGACGGATAGTCGCTTGACAGTGGTTGCAGATATTTCTTGTGATATTGATGAGCCTATTGGATGCACGATTCGGTCGAGTACAATTACTGATCCGATTTTCGGGTACAATCCAGTTACTGAAAGTGAAGATGACTTCATGAAGGAGGGAGTTATTGCTGTCATGGCTGTCGACAACTTACCTTGTGAATTACCATTAGACGCATCAAAAGATTTTGGCGATGAATTGATAAAACATATTTTTCCAGCTTTGTTTCAAGAGGATCCTGATGAAATTATTTCAAGAGCAAGTGAAACAAATTTAAATGGAACTTTAAATCCTCGTTTTGAATATTTGAGTGATTATGTAAATGGAGTGGTAGAGAAACATTGAGTTGTATCTGAAAGAGATTAAATGGAAAAAGGAAATAAGAAAATTATTCGGGGTTGGGTATTTTATGATTGGGCCAATTCTGTCTATAATTTGGTCATTTCTTCTTCGATTTTCCCTATTTTTTATGACGAGATTACCAAGGCTCACTATGCTAAAGAACATGGGGTTCAGGTAGAAGATTTAAAAGAGGGCCAAACGATTTTGGTGAAATTCTTTGGATTTTACATGTCATCTTCTGTATTGTTTTCATTTGTATTAGCGTCCTCATTTCTAGTAATTGCTTTTTTATCGCCCATTCTATCCGGAGTAGCAGATTATTCTGGACGTAAAAAGAAATTCTTAAAATTTTTCTGCTATTTAGGTTCATTCGCCTGTATTTCCTTGTTTTGGTTCGAAGATTTACCTCTTGAAATAGGCATGTTTTCTGTGTTTTTAGCAAGTATAGGATTTTGGAATAGTTTGGTATTTTACAATGCCTTCTTACCTGAGATTGCGGAAGTTGAAGAGCATGATAAAATTTCTGCTAGAGGTTTTATTATGGGGTATTTTGGTTCAATGTTGCTTTTGATTCTTTGTCTCATTTGGATAAAAGTTCTGGGTCAACCCGTTCAATATTGCTTTTTATTTGTAGGAATCTGGTGGATTGGATTTAGTCAGTTTACTTACAAGGTTTTACCAAATAATGTGTACAATAAAAATCCGGAAAATGCAATTATTTGGAAAGGTTTGAAAGAATTAAAATTAGTATTTACAGAGTTTAAGAAAACACATCGCTTGAAAAGGTTTTTACAATCCTTCTTTTTCTTTAATACCGGTGTTCAAACGGTTATGTTAATGGCGACTATTTTTGCCAATAAAGAAATTAATTGGCCACAAGGAGATGGGACAAGTGGATTAATAACGGCTATTCTTTTGATACAAGTTTTAGGAGCGTTAGGAGCATTTTTAATGTCCAGATTATCCAGTAAAATTGGGAATATAAAAACATTGATTCTCACCGTTTCCATATGGGTATTTATCTGTTGTTATGCCTTTTTTATCAGTGAACCATTCGAATTTTACATTCTCGCAGCTTCTGTCGGATTAGTAATGGGAGGAGTTCAGGCGATTGCCCGATCAACGTATTCTAAGTTTTTACCAGAAACAACCGACCATGCAAGTTATTTCTCCTTTTATGATGTAGCAGAAAAAATAGGAATTGTCTTAGGTTTACTTTTCTTTGGTGGTATGGAAATGCTTACAGGTTCGATACGGTATTCAATTATTTCAGTTGCTTTCTTTTTTATAGTAGGCTTAATTATGCTTTTTAGAGTACCTAAAGAAGAGGTAGAATTGGAAAGTCAGATACAAGACTAAAAGACTGATAAGTTTCTACATAACTCATCAGTCTTAAAGCGAAGCGGTCTTGATTCTTTGAGCGATAGCGTTCTAATATCTAAAACGAATATAACTCATCAGTCTTAAAGCGAAGCGGTCTTGATTCTTTGAGCGATAGCGGTCTAAAGTCTACAATTTACTTCTTATAAAATGGTAATTTCACAACCTTCGCTTTTACTCCTTTTTCACGAATTTCAATGAAAATTTCAGAATCTATTGCTGCATTATCAATTGTTACATATCCCATTCCAATTCCAATTTTCATGCTTGGTGACATAGTTCCAGAATTCACTTTTCCAATTACAGTTCCTTCTGCGTCAATGATTGGATAATCATGTCTTGGAATTCCTCTGTCGACCATTTCAAAGGCAACTAATTTACGCGTAACACCTTCTTCTTTTTGTTTTTTCAAAAAATCTGAATCTGTAAAATCTTTTGTGAATTTCGTTATCCATCCTAATCCAGCTTCTAATGGTGAAGTAGTGTCGTCAATATCATTTCCATATAAACAGAAACCCATTTCTAAACGTAA
>CAMDAO010000078.1 GCA_945888595.1 Chryseobacterium gleum
AATTTATCGTTCAATCCAACGATTGCTCTTCCTTCTTCAAAATCAAGTCCGGAATCATAGATAAAATCAACAACAACATTATTTCCTTTGTCAATATATCCAAATTTCCCTTTTTTCACAGCCATTGCTAATCCATCATGGAAAAAACCAACATATTCGTACAAGGGATCTATAATCGTTTCTCCTTCATAATTCATGAAACCAAATAAAGAACCTTGTTTTTGTGGCACTAATTGACGTTTTGAAAATTGTATGTCTTTTTCCAATTCCGATTGAAAAGGATACGTAGGATATTTGTTCTGAAACTGTTGAATTCGATCATCAGCATAATCCACCATAAACAATTGATAGACTTTTCTCCAAGCTTCTTCTACATTTCGGTTCAATGGCTGATTTTTTATAAAACTGCAGTAATCTTCGATTTTATGATTCTTCACTGAAATTTCATAAATCCTATCTTCAGCATCTTTTACATGTCTGTTTCTTGGAAATTTTCTACAAAATGTAAGGTAAGATGTCAATGTCCCAGGTTGAGTAGCTTCTTTAAACTGGCATAATTCAAATTCTTTTTGAGCCACTTTTGTAAAGTCACTGCTTGGATATATATTCATGAAAGATTGAAAACTACTTGTAGAATTTATTTTTATCGCTATTTCGAACGCTAATGAATCACGCTTGTATATCGCATGAAATCTATCTTGTGACCAATAATTTCTGGTAATAAATTCATTATACCCAACGATCGTATTTATTTTAGTCGAAAGCTCATAAAACGCTGAACTCACTTTTGCTCTCAATTCAATAATACGCAAATAATCAAATCCAAAAGGGAGTAATTTGGCCTTTTGTTCCGCAGTAATTAAGTTAAAATTTCTTTCGGAAATAAGCACGTATTTATACGCTGAATCCAAAGAATGAAAAGGATTATCATTTCTAAAATAGATCGTTGCTAATCCAAAAGCAGAAGCAGATGAATCTTTTTTTATTGTTTTTGTAAATATTCGTTTCGCTTCAAAGTAATTGTAGACTTTTAGTGCCTCATACCCTTTTTCTATTTTCTGCGCAGAGGCAGAAAAAATAAAGAGGAAAAATGACGCTAAAAATACCGCTCTTTTAGTTGAAATAAACATGTGCAAAAGTAAGGAAAAAATATTATTTAGACGGATCAGTGCATATTTCTGTGGAGCTAAAACAATATATTTCAAATCTACGACTCGCATGTAACCATCAAATCTAATTCTGTTATTATTCCCTCACTTTTCCTTGATGAAAAGTAAGCAAAAATCAAGGATCTTTCCAAGGAATTTTTTACTTCATTCCATTTCGTAAAATCATAGTAAATACTTTCCTTCACGCTATATTTCGCGAAAAAGCGAAACGCGATTGCGGAAAATTTACAACTAATTCTGTGGAAAGACCATTTCAATTTCACTTCGAAAATTAAATTAATAAGTTCCTCATTTTTGCAATGTTTTATAGTAGTCAACAACTTTTGTTATTAACCCATTTTGAGACGTTGCAGTGCAACATCTAAGCCAAAAAAAAGCCCCCAAATTGGAGGCTTCGTATTTTTTTGAAAAAAATTATTTTTTAATTGTTTTCGCGTAACGGTTTTGGAATTTATCAATACGACCTGCAGTATCCACAAATTGTACAATTCCTGTAAAGAAAGGGTGAGATTTGTGTGATATATCCAATTTAAATAATGGATATTCTACACCATCCTCCCATTTAATAGTTTCGCTAGTTGTTGCGCAAGATGGACAAACGAAAGAATAGTCATTTGACATGTCTTTAAATACTACCAATCTATAATCTTGTGGGTGTATATCTTTTCTCATTTTAATAATATTATATGCTTTTATATTTCCTTTTAAGGAGTGCAAATTTAAGTAAAGTTTTTTAATTTACATCACTTTTCAGGAAATTAAACTTTTTTTTTTCAAATTAAAATAATCTTTCAGTAGTTTACGTTAATTTTAGGGTCAAATATATTCAAGAAAAGTGAGAAAATATTCTTTTATCCTTTATTTTACAGCAGTTTCAATCGTACTATTTAATTCTGGGTGTAAGAAAATCACTGGTTTTTCAAAAGGAAATCTTTCATTTTCAGCGGATACGATTGTTTTCGATACCGTTTTTACAACCATTGGCTCCACCACAAGACAGTTCAAAATATATAATACAGAAAATAAGACCGTAACCATTGAAGAAATCGAATTAATGGGAGGTGAAAACTCACCATTTCGGATGAATTTAGACGGTGCATCAGGGAAAAAATTCTCACAGATTCAATTGGAAGGAAATGATAGTTTATTTGCCTTTGTGGAAGTTACCCTAGATATCAATGCCTCCGTAAACCCAATGGTTATTCAAGATTCTATTCGTTTCAGAACCAATGGAGTGGATCAATATGTTCAATTAGCTGTTTGGGGACAAGATATGTACTATCATTATTCCCATTTAGGAGCTGGCCCAAATGTATTAGACCTCAATGAAGGTACGTGGCCCAACGATAAACCACATCTGATCTATGGTGCTGCTTTTGTGGATGAAGACAAAACGTTAAACATTCAAGCAGGAACAGATATTTACTTGCATAAGAATGCCTTACTGTATGTTTATAAGGGAACTTTAAATATTAATGGCGCATTAAATAATGAAGTAACGGTGCAAGGTGATCGATTAGAAGCTGATTACGATGACGTTTCAGGTCAATATTATGGGATTTACTTTGATTCTGCTCGACCGTCAACCATCAATTATACTATCATTAAGAATGGAACTACGGGTATTCATCTGTTTGATCATCATGCTTCGAATCTTTCCACAGATTACACGTTGACAGTAACGAATACGAAAATAACGAATAATGCCAACAATGGAATTCTTATCTATTCTGGTGCACGGGTTAAAGCTGACAACTGTGTTATTAGTAAAAATGGTGCTTTTGGACTTTTAGTATTATTAAGTGGTGATTTTAATTTTAATCAT
This sequence comes from Chryseobacterium gleum, assembly GCA_945888595.1. Taxonomy (GTDB): domain Bacteria; phylum Bacteroidota; class Bacteroidia; order Flavobacteriales_D; family Crocinitomicaceae; genus CAIUKX01. Next base: position 2,995 of record CAMDAO010000078.1, read on the forward strand.
TGTGATCTTGTAGGATATAATTCAGATTCACAAAATCAGGCAGTAGGAATAACCAACCATTTTGATATTGATGGCGTCACAAACATCGGCTCCATTCATGAAGGAGTTCTCAGTAATTGTGCTATTTACGGGCAATTAGCGTCTGAAATTGGTTTTGACACTATCGGTAACACGGCAGGCGTCACGCTCGATTTTAAAATTCAAAATTGCTTGATCAAAAAAGAAACAATCGGCACGGATCCATTTTATATAGCAGGAAATATCTGGAACATTGACCCTCAATTTGTAGATATTTCTTTAAATAATTTTAAAATATACAGCACTTCTCCCATGACTGGGACTGCGAACAATATCTTGTTTCCGACAATGAGTGGTTTGAATATCGAAGGAGTTACTTCTTCGAATATTGGGGCTTATTGATTGAATGGTTGAATTTTTGATGGTGAATTTTTGATGGTTGATTTTGAATGGTTGATGATTTATTTAGTCTGAAAATTTAATCAAAAAAAAGGGACCTAAGTCCCATTTCAATCTATCATTCAAGAAAATTATGCGTTTTGCGCATTCATTTCATCTAAAACATTCATTACATCTTTCACTGCAATTGCTGATTCAGCTAAAAGCGCTTTCTCATCTGCATTTAAATCTAATTCAATAATTCTTTCGATTCCGTTTTTACCAAGAACCACAGGAACTCCTAAATAGATATCTTTTAAACCATATTCACCTGTTAACCAAGCACAAACTGGGAAAATACGTTTTTGATCACGAACAATCGCTTCCACCATTTGAGCAGCAGCAGCTCCTGGAGCATACCAAGCTGAAGTTCCTAATAATTTAACGATTTCACCACCACCAAACTTCGTACGTTCGATAATTTCGTCCAATTTTTCAGCAGAAATTAACTCCGTAACTGGAATGCCACCCACTGTTGTGTAACGAGGAAGAGGAACCATTGTATCACCATGTCCACCCATTAATACCGCTTGAATATCTTTTGGCGAAACATTTAATTCTTCAGCAAGAAATGCGCGATATCTTGCAGTATCTAAAACTCCTGCCATTCCAAATAAATGGGTTGGTTTAACTTTAGCAGCTAAAAAAGCACAATACGTCATCACATCTAAAGGATTAGAAACAATGATTATTTTAGCATTTGGAGAATATTTCACTATATTTTCTGTCACAGATTTCACAATACCTGCATTGGTAGCGATCAAATCATCACGAGACATACCTGGCTTACGTGGTAAACCAGAAGTAATAACAACAACATCTGAATCAGCTGTTTTTGAATAATCATTTGTAGAACCAATAGTTCTTGAATCATATAGATTAATTGGAGAAGTCTGCCAAATATCTAATGCTTTTCCTTCTGCAAAACCTTCTTTAATGTCAAGCAAAACGATTTCGTTTGCAATCTCTCTTTTCGCTAATACGTCAGCACAAGTTGCTCCTACGTTTCCAGCTCCTACAACAGTTACTTTCATTTTTTTTGTTATTGATGTTGTCAATTTAAATTTATCGATGCAAAAGTAAACAATTTGAGAAGAAAATATGTTATTTTGCACGTGAAATGATTTTTTTATCAATAATTTCTCAATAAGGCAACCAGCAACTCGACTTTGCGTCTATTAAACATAGAAATGTGGAAAATAAAGAAAAAATAAAAGAGATAGTTAGTGGATGTTTGCGTAATGATCGTAAATCCCAAGAACAAATATTTAAACTCTTTTATGGGAAAATGCTCGGTGTTTGTATGCGTTATACAAATGATCGGGATACAGCCCAGGAAATTGTTCAAGACAGTTTTATTAAGGTTTTTGAAAAGTTAAAATTATTTGATAATTCGGGTTCTTTTGAAGGTTGGATAAAAAGAGTTGTTGTTAATACAGCAATAGATCACATCCGGAAATCAAAGAAAGACCCATTTTTGACAGATAATGACAATGATTTTAGACTAGGAGGTGTTGATCCAACAATCGAAAGTGAAGAGCTGGAGTTGAAGGATGAAAAAGCAGAAATTATTATGGAAGCAATTCAAAAATTGTCTCCTGCATACAGAGCTGTTTTCAACCTCTATGTTATTGATGATTATTCACATAAAGAAATTGCTGAAACGCTTGGAATTAGTGAAGGAACGTCAAAATCAAACTTATCAAAAGCACGAATGAATATACAAAAAATGGTTGAAGATAAATTCATTAAATTGTATTAAAATGGAAAACAACTTTAATAACAAAATTAAACAAAGCTTCGAAGGGTACGAGTTACCTTACGATCCTGCTGCTTGGGATAATTTAAGTAAGCAACTGGATGTGAGAATGCCTGTAAAATCAAAAATTACTTCTAAATTTTGGATAGCTGCGCTTGTTCTTGCTGTGCTATCTATTTCAACGATAATCTATTTTACATCAAATACGGATAAAAAACCGTTACCAGCAGAAAATAAGGAAGATATAAATTCTTCCACTGCAACGCAAACGACAGAATCTTCTACTGAAATCACTGGAGAGAAAACGACTTCAGAATCAACTATTATCAACGAAAAGGTTACATCGGAACCAAAAACGATCGAAAATAGTAAAGTTGAAAAATTGTCTCCTCAAGAAATTTCATCAACTGAAATACAATCGACGGGAGTAAAAACAACTACAAATCCAGATACTAAGACTGTGAATGCAATTCCTATTATTCCGCAGATAAAAAACGTTTGTTTTGGGGATGATATTGAGATTTCAAATGCCAATAAAACAGATATCTTTCTTATTCTGCCAAATGGAAAATCCACCAGTATTAAAGCAGGTACTAAAACTTCTTTCAAAAGCGGTATTTCAGGAGAATATCTTTTAGGATACATGAAAAACGAGGAATTCATCCAGAAAGATTTTTTCACAGTACACCCTGCAAACAAAGTAGATTTCACAATAGACAATGAAAACATTTATAGCGAAGGAATTCCTGCAATAGGATTAAAAGCAACTACAAATGCTGCAAGTTATAGCTGGGATTTTGAAAAATTGAAAGAAGGTGCTCAATCCAAGGAAACGGAAGTTCACTACTACAAAGCAGGGACGTATAAAATCACATTAACAACTACTTCAGAAAATGGGTGTAAAAATTCCGAAACAAGTAAACTTACTGTGAAAGAAGACTATAATTTGATGGCAGCAAATACAATCGACGTATCAAATAGTAATTCTCAAATTAACACGTTTATGCCTTATGCATTAACTGTTCGGAATGTAAAATTCATGATGACAATTATTGATGCCAATTCAAATGAAATTGTTTTTCAAACCGACGATGCTACTCAAGCTTGGGATGGAACTGATAAGAAAACAGGAAATACGGCTACAGGAACAACTTTTATATGGAAGGTTGCGATAAGTAATCCACAACCAGGAGAAACTGCTAACTATAAAGGCGTAATTACTCGACTATGAATCGATTAATTTCAAAAAAAAGACTCAATTAATTATTTAATTGAGTCTTTTTTTTGTTGCAAAAATTTGTAATCAATTTAAATTCTTAGAATTCTATTTGGGGAAACATCGCTAAAAACTCATTTAACTGATTTTCTGACTGAATCTTTTGCTCCTGACGATCTTTTGAATCTTCGTGAATACTCCGATGAGCGAGTGTTCTTCTAAAATTAGAAACCTTTGTATTCAAAAGTTTTGTTTCTTCATCACAATAGTGCTCTTCAAATCTTTTCCAAACATAGTCAATTGCTTCTTCTGAGGGATGTACACGATCTACTTTATAAAAACGATAATCTCTCAATTCATCGATTACAATTTCGTAAGAAGGGAAATAACTGCACTGCAATTGGTTGGTCAATTTTCGCACTACTTCAATTAAAATCGCTTTACTTTGATTATTTTCAATTAATCCATCTCGAATATGTCGAACAGGACTTACGGTGAAAACAATTTCTATTTTAGAATTTATTGCCCTAATTTTTTCAATCGTCGATTTCCATTCTGCGTATAGCGTATCTATTGAAATAAGTTCCTTTCTAAATTGATTCGTCGGAATTTTATGGCAATTCGCTACTAAGTTATTATTATCCAAATTTCGATATGCCCAAGCTGTTCCAAAAGTGACATACAAAACTTTTGCTGTTCTTAGTTCAGCCAAAAAATCATTTCTCAAAGATTTCAATTTAGCAGACAAGGCACTTGCTGAATAATCAAAAACAGTACTATTTGCATCCCAAGAAAGAAAAATATCTTTCCGATTAAAAATTCGCTCTTCCTCTACCCCACTTATAGAATTATCTATGAATTGACTTAGTAGTGAAGGATGGAAAACAGTTCCGAAATGATTTGCTTTCACATTTAATCCATGAAATTTAGCTTTTTCAGCCATTTCATCAGAAAAACAACTTCCTAGAAAAAGCATTCCTTCACCGTGCTTGATCGTGCAAGTTGAGGAGGGTATTTCGAAATTAAGTTTGAAATTCATCGTTCACTATTTTTCATCCCATCAACGCTTTCGCATTCAATAAGGCAGCTTCATTGATTTCTTCTCCACTCATTAGGCGAGCAATTTCTTCAATTCGTTCATCCTGTGTTAAAACCTTCACATGGGTGCGCGTTCGATCATCCGTATTTGATTTTTCAACTTTGAAGTGAAAATCTGCCTTTCCAGCAACTTGCGGCAAGTGCGTAATGGCAATCAATTGTAAATTCTCCCCCATTCTCTTGAGTAGCGACCCAATTTTCTGAGCAACCTCCCCTGAAACACCAGTATCAATCTCATCAAAAATGATGGTTGGTAATTGCTTTTTGGTAGAAATTAAATTCTGTAAAGCCAACATTAAGCGAGATAACTCACCTCCACTAGCTGCTTTGTCAATACTTACCGGTGCAAGTCCTTTGTTGGGAGAAAATAAGATTTTCACATCTGTGCATCCAAATGAATTGAATTCTTCTCTTTTTGTAAAATCGAAAAGAAATTGCGTATCAGGCATCTTTAATTCGGACAATAAGATTTGAACCTCTTTCGCGCAATCTTTTGATGAAACTATTCTTTTTTCATGAAGTTCCAAACCAATCTCTTCAATTTCAACTCTTAATTCAGCAACTTCTTTTGATTTTAAATCAATTAGAAGTTGAAGTTCACTGGTATCATCTAAATCTGAAGAAAGTTTCTGTTTTAACTCAACTAACTGATCCTGTGTTATTAAGTTATGTTTTCTCAAAACTCTATTGTACTGATCAATCAGTAAAACTAACTCATTCAATCTTTTTGGATCAATTTCTATTTTTTCTAAATAATTTTCTGACTCAGTAGAAATATCGTTTAACTCAATTAAAACCGAGTTAATTCGTTGCGTCAAATCATCCAAAACAACATCTACTCCTTTGGATTTTTCTAACAGTGACTTCAATTTCCTCAAAGTACTTGACGCGCCATCTTCGTTTTCAATTGCTAGCACTATATTGTCCAAAGTAGATTTTAGATCATCTACATTTTCGTTACGAAGAAGTTCCTTTTCTAGAGCTTGATAATCATTTTTATCTAAATTTAGTTCTTCTAATTCCTCCAATTGAAAGCGATTATAATCACCTTGCTGAAGCGATAAAGCTAATTTCTCCTTTAAATTCTCGAGACTTTTACGTTCACTGTTCCACAATTTAAACTTGACAGAATACGCTACTCTCAAAGACTCTAATCCCGAAAGTGTATCTAACACCTCAATTTGAAAATCAGGCTTTCTTAATTCCAACGTATTGTGCTGCGAATGAATATGAACGAGCTTTTCCGTCAACTCTTTTAATACACCAAGCTGAACAGGAGTATCATTGATAAAAGCTCGTGAACGACCCTGGCTATTGATTTCTCTCCTAATAATTGTTGGATTAAACAAATCAATATCATTCTTTTGAAAAAAGGCTTCAACATGAAAATTACTTAATTCAAATTCAGCCTCAACAACCGCTTTATCTGAGGAAGGTCCGATCACTGAAAAGTCTGCTCTTTCACCTAATATTAAATTTAAAGCGCCTAATAATATAGACTTTCCAGAACCCGTTTCACCTGTAAGCGTGGTATAACCTTTGTTGAAATCGAGCGCTAAATGATCAATTAACGCAAAATTCTGAATTCGTAATGTAGAAAGCATCAATTCAATATTTGTTCATATTTAGAAGAATTCGCTGGATCTATTTTCTTTAATAAATTCACCACTTCCGTCTTATCTTTTGCTTCAGCATCGATAAATAAATTCTTTATTTCAATGGTTTTCGCCTGACAAAAGTTCAATAAGTTGACAGAATTAGGACGCGTAGCTGTAATTTTATTTAATTTATTTAAAGCATCAAAAATAGCTTTTCTACCTTTCACTTTATCTTCATAAAGCGCATCCACCCCTATTCGATGATATTCGTAATTACATTCGCGCAAAGGTTCAAATAATTGATGCAAAATATTATCAACTAACCAATATCTATTATTTTTCCCCTTCCCTGTTTCATTGGATTGCCAGCCCGCTAGACCAGAAGATTGAGCGTTAGAAACAATTTGCTGAGCTTGATTAAAGTAAGTAGTTCCTCCTTTTAAAGAAAATGAGTCATAATCCATCCCTAACATAAAATAGCCGTAAAATCCTAAAAGAGAACTCAAATTATCTTTGTAGCCATTTCTAGGAAGAACCAAAGCCGCACCTCCAACATAGGAAATTTGAACATTATCATCCTGAAAATTAAAAAGAGTTGAATTATAAGAAGAATTAAATGCCGGGCGCGAAGATTGAATTTGCATAGAGCCCGAATAATTTCCGAACGAAGGAATGGCAGTAATCTGTATTTGAATTTGACAATTTATCCTTTCTTCCGTTTTAAACTTATCGTTTGTCCATTGCTGATTATTCATGAATTCGTAGATCGACGTTTTCATCTGATCTAACATCGCTTTATCAGCAGTGCTCACTTCGACTTTTGCTTCGGTAATAATGGTGACTTCACAATTAAATTCTTGACCAAAAGTCAAAAATGAAAGAGTGCAAAATAATACGGCAATATATTTCATTTCAAATACGATTTCATATACGTAACAATGTCTTTGGCAACATTCACTTTCGACATTAACTCAAAGCTAGTGAAATTATTGTGATTATCTAAAATAGAAATCTTATTTGTATCAAATCCAAATCCTGCTCCATGATCTTCTAATGAGTTTAAGACAATGAAATCAAGATTTTTACGTGCTAATTTATCTTCAGCATACTTTCTGCCATCTGCAGTCTCTAAAGCAAATCCTATTAAGCATTGTTTTTCAGATTTCACTGATCCGGCCCAACCTAGAATGTCAGGGTTTTTCACTAATTCAATGGTTAACGTTTCACCGCTTTTTTTAATTTTTTGTTCAGACACATTCAATGGGCGATAATCAGCCACCGCAGCAGAAAATATTCCGGCATCACATTTTGTCCACACTTCTTGAACTGCGTGAAGCATATTTTCAGCATTTTGCACTTTCACAATGCTTAGATTTTTATGTTTTAACTCCAATTTTGTTGGGCCTGAAACCAAAATAACCTCTCCTCCTTTTCGAAGAATTGTTTCTGCCATAGCAAAGCCCATTTTACCCGAAGAATGGTTTCCTATAAAACGAACAGGATCAATCAATTCATACGTAGGACCGGCAGTAATTAGAAACCTCTTTCCTGCCAACTCATCTGACTCTTCAAAAAAATCTTGGAGTGTCTGAAAAAGTGTTTCTGGTTCAGCCATTCGACCTTCTCCCATTAATCCGCTTGCTAATTCACCAGATTCAGCAGGAATTATTTGAACCCCATCAGCAGCGATTCTTTCTAAATTTCGTTTGGTAGTTGGATGAACATACATATCCAAATCCATTGCAGGAGCAACAATCACGGGACATTTCATTGATAAATACGTTGCCATCAATAAATTATCGCACCCACCATGCGCTAATTTCTGTAAAGTACTAGCAGTCAAAGGAGCGATTAAAAAAACATCAGCCCACAAACCATATTCTACATGATTGGACCATGTGCCATCATTTTTATCCCAAAACTCAATTCCCACAGGATTTTTTGAAAGCGTAGAAACGGTTAGAGGACTTATAAAATCACAAGAGGCAGGAGTCAAAATACATTTGACTTCTGCCCCTGATTTTTTTAATAATCGAATAAGTGTCGCAATTTTGTAAGCAGCTATCCCTCCTGAAATACCGAGAAGAATGCGTTTTCCTTGCATCGTAGTATTTTACTTTGAAATTACTTCTGGATGACGTAAATATATTTCATCATTTAGCAATTGATCAATTGCCATAGAAACTGGTTTTGGAAGTTTTTCATAGAATTTAGAGATTTCAATTTG
>CAMDAO010000079.1 GCA_945888595.1 Chryseobacterium gleum
ATAGAGGGAAACCTGCTGCAAATCCAATTAATCCAACTTTTGTCATATTAAAATATCCAGTTTGATTGATTGACATATCTCCTTTAAATTTAATGTTTAAAAGAGGTGCAAGCGCAATAACAAGAGCTGCAGAAACTATCATCGTTCCAACACCCGCATTATGAATACCACTTCTTAGCGGTGACGAGTAATTAACGTATTGAAGATCTTTAATGTTTATCGACCTTGGTTTTTCTAATGTTGAATAGTAAAAACTCGAATAATCTATAGTTGTATTAATCGTTGATGAATCAGCGAAGTTTTGCTCGATTGACTCATTGATAACATCAAAATCTATTTTGGTATCAAATAAGTCGCGGATGTTTCCATTCGAAAAATAAATTTTTTCTCGAGTACCTCCATCTTTCGGATGTTCTATATAAGTAAGCGTATAAGAGCTATTGTCTCTTAGTTTAAATGATCTTGACGAATCAGCACTATTGACTAACATGAAATTTCCAAAAACAGAATCAATTTCTAGATTCGGATCTCCGTTCATAGTTTTATCCCCTTGAGAAATAGCAAAAAGCGAAAAGAGCGATAATAGTATGGTTAAACAAATACTTTTATTTTTTTTCATTTTCTTTCGATTTTATGATAATGCAACAATATATATAAATAGTGCAGATTTTACTTGAAATCCTATGTCAAAAGTAGTAAAATCAAGTTGAATATACATGTTTTACAAGCTTTTAATTCTTATTCATTACTAATTGAATGAATAAGAATCTAAATTTTGCTAAATAGTATAAATTATAACCTAAATCAGTTTTTCTCCAACACTAATCCTGCTCGTTTTAAAAGAGCTTCAGGTTTCGGTTCTTGCCCTCTAAATCGCTTGTATAAAATCATCGGATGTTCGGTTCCTCCTTTACTTAAAATATTTTCTACAAATGATGCCCCAATCGTTGGGTTAAAAACACCATTTTCTTTGAAGTACTCGAATGCATCAGCATCTAAAACTTCTGCCCATTTATAACTGTAATATCCTGCGGAATAACCTCCTGGAAATATGTGAGAAAAAGAAACACTGGTACAGTTTTCATCCACATCGGGAAATAATTTTGTTTTTTCTAAAGCCTCAATTTCATGATTTTTCACATTCACGATTGCAGAAGGGTCAGATCCATGCCAAGCCATATCTAAAAGACCTAAACTTATTTGTCTCACTGTGGCCATTCCTTCTAAAAAACTAGCAGATTCTTTTATTTGTTGAACATATTCCATCGGAATTGTTTCACCTGTTTCGTAATGTTTTGCAAACAGATCTAGGCATTCCTTTTCATAGCACCAATTTTCGAAAATTTGACTAGGAAGTTCTACAAAATCCCAATAAACGCTAGTCCCTGAAAGACTTGGGTAAATAGTATTCGCAAGCATTCCATGCAAGCCGTGACCAAATTCGTGGAATAGAGTAGTGACTTCTCCGAAAGTTAATAATGAAGGTTTTGAATCAGTAGGCTTGGTGAAATTACAAACATTTGAAATGTGCGGTATATCATTTTTCCCGTTTTGATATTTTTGTCCTTTGAATGATGTCATCCACGCTCCATTTCTCTTTCCTTCTCTAGGATGAAAATCCGCATAAAAAATAGAAATCAACTGCTCATTCGTATTATACACCTCGTATGTTTTCACATCAGGATGGTACGTGTCTACAGAAGTAACTTGTTTAAAAGTTAAACCAAAAAGTTTCTTAGCAACGATAAAAGCACCTTCTATTACATTTTCTAATTGAAAGTAGGGCTTTAATTTTTCATCATCTAGATTAAAAAGTTTGTTTTTGAGTTTCTCAGAATAATAAGCTGAATCCCATTTTTCTAAATGATCTATGCCGTCTAACTCTTTTGCAAAATCCTCTAATTGGTCAAATTCTTTTTTAGCGTATGGCTTTGCTTTATCTAGTAAATCATGTAAAAAAGTATTCACTTTTTCTGGACTTCCAGCCATTCGTTCTTCTAGTACAAAATGTGAATGTGTTTTGTATCCTAGTAGATTAGCTCTTTCAAAACGTCTTTTTGTAATTTTTAAAACGATGTCTTCGTTGTTGAATTCATTGTTTTTAAAACATTGAGAACCAGCTACTAAAGCAAGTTTTTTGCGTAAATTTCGATTATCTGCATATTTCATAAATGGGATATAACTAGGATATGCTAAAGTAATAATCCAACCTTCTTTTCCTTTTGATTTTGCAATCACTGCAGCCGCATCTTTTTCACCTTCTGGCAGCCCTTTTAAATCATCTTCATCAGTAATATGCATTTCATAGGCATTGGTTTCAGCCAATACATTTTCCCCAAATTTTAATTTTAAAGTTGAAAGTTCTTTGTCTATTTCCCGAAGAATCGCTTTTTTTTCGTCCGACAAATTAGCGCCATTTCGAGAAAAACTTTTATATGTTTTATCTAGAAGTGTCATTTGTTCAGTTGTCAACATTAAAGAATCTTTTTGATCAAATACAACTTTAATTCTTTTAAATAAATCGATATTTAAGGTAATGTCATTTCCAAACTCCGAGAGCATTGGAGAAACTTCTTGGGCTATTTTTTGAATTTCCGTATTGGTTTCGGCTGAATTTAAATTAAAAAAAACACTTGATACTCTATCTAATTGTTCACCTGAATATTCTAAGACCTCAATTGTGTTTTTGAAAGAAGGAAGCTCAGTATTTCCTGTTATTTCATTAATTTCTAACTTTGTTTGCTCAATTAAAAAGGGAAAGGCAGGCAAGAAATCTTCATTTTTTATCTTAGAAAAAGGAGCCAAGTCGAAAGCTTCTAGTAATGGATTATTCTTTTCTACTGTTCTTTTTTTCTTGCGTTCTCGTAAATTCATAAACGGAACCTCAATAAATTTGTACATAAAGAATGCGATCGTAATGGTAAATACCCAAAACAAAACATAATCTCTAATCCAATGATCAGTTAAGTATTCTCCTCCACCATTGAGTCCATTTTTTATAATGGCAACTGCTACAATATTCAAATTAACCAAGTATAAAGAATACGAAATTAGACTTATGAAAGTAATCCATGACGTCCATCTACCAGCACCATTTTTTAAATTAGAAAGGAAAGGTAATACAAGAAAAACAGCCAATGAACGTACTCCAGATGCCCATACAGAAGCATAGATATAATAGCTTTTCCCCATATGATATTTCATGTAATATAGTAAAAATAGACCGATAAAAAAGAGAGAGATATTAGCTTTATGTTTCCATAGGTTTGGGTAATAGTAGGCGAAAAAAGAAGCTAAGACTCCAAACATTATTGAGTCTAACCTCGGAACTACTTGGTATTCTATATTTAATTGTATGTAGCTTTTAAACGCATCCACTTTTTTTAATGGATCTGATTCCGCATTAAATACATTTTTGAGACCATATTCATAAAGATAAACTCTGTAATAAGCGATCGCAACTATTACGATGATTGAAACGATTAAGACGGTCCATTTAACAGGTGTTTTGAATAAATATAAGATGGTAAATAAGATGAAAGGAATGGTCAAATAAAACCATTCTTCAATACTTAGACTCCATGCTTCAGCAAAAAAACCAGGACGTTCAGCGAAAAAGTTTTGAGAGAAATATAAAAATTTATACCAGTCTGCAGGTAAATTATTTGGAACTAAAATGACTGTGTAGATGAGTAGAAAGAGCAAAACAAGAGCATAAGCTGGAATAGTTCTCATCCATCTTCTTTTCCAGAATTCTATAAGTCCAGCATAGGTTGGTTTTGATTTTTCAAGTTGTTTAATTAAAATACCACCAATCAAAAAGCCACTTAAAACAAAAAATATCGAAACGCCATCCAATAAAATTTTGTAAATATATTTTGTTTTAATATCAACTGGAATAAACAGATTTGCATGGCCTAGCAAAACCATTATTATAGCAATAAAACGCAGTAGATCTAGTCCGAAAATACGATTTTGATTCTGGTCTAATTTAAAAAAACTCATATCTATTTTGTCTTATTTAATTTTCAATTGTAGCGGTTTTTAATCGGCTTTCCTAAAAGAACGCCAAAAGTAATGAATTTCGGTAAGGTAGGAAGTCAAAGTATAAAATGTTTTATTAAAAAAAGCTGGTTGAATCTCAACCAGCTTCCAGTATAATTTTATTTTGAATATTAAATATTTTCGATAATCATGGCTGATGCACCGCCGCCGCCGTTGCATATGGCAGCGCCACCAATTTTACCATTGTTTTGTTTTAATACATTGATTAATGTAACAATTACTCTAGACCCAGAATTTCCAAGCGGATGACCCAAAGAAACTGCTCCGCCGTTCACATCTACTTTTGAAGGATCCAATCCTAGTATTTTTGTATTAGCTAAACCAACCACGGCAAAAGCTTGATTTAATTCCCAATAATCTACATTATCAATGGTCATTCCAACTTTAGCTAGAGCTTTTGGGATTGCTAGTGAAGGTGCTGTCGTAAACCATTCTGGCGCTTGTGCAGCATCGGCATAACTAATTATTTTAGCAATTGGTTTTAAACCATGTTTTTCTACCGCTTCTTTTGAAGCTAATATCAACGCAGAAGCGCCATCATTTATGGTAGAAGCATTTGCAGCAGTAATCGTACCTTCCTTATCAAAGGCTGGGCGTAGTGAAGGTATTTTATCTAAAAACACATTTTTATACTCTTCATCTTCAGAAATGATGATGGGATCTCCTTTTCTCTGCGGAACAGCCACAGGAATGATTTCATTTGTGAATTTACCACCTTTCCATGCTTCAGCTGAACGAGTGTATGAAGTTATTGCAAAATTATCTTGATCTTCACGTGTTAAACCATATTCTTTTGCACATAATTCAGCACAATTACCCATAGGAACTTTGCTGTAGACGTCTAATAAACCATCTTTAGTTATGCCATCTAACATTCCGATAGGTCCAAATTTTGTCTTTTGACGTCCTTCAAAGTAATGTGGTACTTGAGACATGTTTTCCATTCCTCCAGCAACGACTATTTCATTATCACCCGCTATTATTGACTGAGCACCAAACATAATTGCTTTCATTCCAGATGCACAAACTTTATTGATAGTGGTACAAGGTACATTATTTCCTAATCCAGCTCCTAGAGATGCTTGCTTAGCTGGTGCTTGACCAACGCCAGCTTGCAAAACATTGCCCATGAATACTTCATCAATTAGTTCTGCTTTTATACCACTTTTGTCAAGTGCACCTTTAATAGCTATTGCACCTAAAGTGGTTGCCGGAATTGTAGATAACCCACCTAAGAAAGATCCAATGGGAGTCCTTACTGCCGATATGATAAATACTTCTTTTGTCATTTTTGAGTAATTTAACCTATTATTTGGTGATAAAAGTAACAATAATGAATCTTTAAATAACTATTGTTTAGCTAAAATTAATAAAGTGTAATTCTAGGACAAAAAAGTGTATTTTCTTAATCTGTTCACTGCTATTATTTTAAGCTATTTGAAAAATATCTTTTGAATTTGTAGACTAGCACGGCATAAAAAAATGAGTGCTGATATTGAATTAGATAGCAATCAAAAAGTGGAAGGACATATATATTCAGTTCGATCTACAGATGAATCCTTGATGATTGTTTGATAACCACTTTCTATATTTATTAAATTTTCATAGCCTCTTGATTTAAGAATAGATACATAGATCATTGAACGATAACCTCCTGCGCAATGAACATAATAGGTTTTATTTTTATCGATATTTGGCATTCCTTCGTTTATATAATCCAAAGGTAAATTCAGGGCAGTTAGAATGTGTTCAGATTTAAATTCACCTTCTTTTCTTACATCAAGAATATGAACAGCTGGGTTATTTTTGTAAATTTCGATAAAGTCATCTGCAGAAATAGAAGGAATAACATCTATTTCTTTTCCTTCATTCTGCCATGCTTTGAATCCACCTTTTAAATAGCCAATTGCATAGTCATAGCCAACTCTTGCCAGCCGAATAACCACTTCTTCTTCTCGACCTTCATCTGTTATTAATAAAATTTGTTGTTTAATATCTGGAATTAATGAACCAACCCAAGGGGCAAAACTTCCATTAATTCCTATATTGATTGCGTTTGGGATACAACCTTTTGAAAATTCTATTTGGTTCCGCACATCCAGAATTAATGCGCCTGTTTGATTTGCTAAAATCTCAAATTCACTTGGAGTTAATGCTTTTGTTCCATTTTGAATGACTTCATCAATTGAATTGTATCCATTTTTATTCATTTGAACGTTTAGTGGGAAATAGGATGGAGGAGGAGTTAATCCATTCGTTACTTCTGCTACAAATTCTTTTTTTGTCATATCTGCTCGTAAGGCATAATTCACTTCCTTTTGATGACCTAACGTATCGAATGTTTCTTTACTCATGTTTTTCCCACAAGCAGAACCTGCGCCATGAGCGGGGTAAACAAGCATATCATCTGGTAAAGTAAGAATTTTATTTCTTAGTGAATCATAAAGTGAACCTGCCAAATCCTCTATTGTCAAGTGAGATTTAGCTGCTAAATCAGGTCGTCCAACATCTCCAATAAATAACGTGTCGCCACTAAATAAAGCTTTTTCTTTTTTATTTTCATCTAACAATAGATAACACGTTGATTCTTCGGTATGACCAGGGGTATGAATAACTTTAATCATTAATTTCCCAACTTTTAATTCCTCACCATCAATGGCAATATGAGCGTCAAAAGTAGTTTTGGCCTTGGGGCCAAAAACAATGGTTGCACCGGTTGCTTTTGCCAAGTCTAAATGTCCACTGACAAAATCAGCATGAAAATGAGTTTCTAGTACATATTTTATCTTGACTCCTTCGAGAGCTGCTTTTTGAATGTACGGATTTACTTCTCTTAATGGATCTATAACGACAGCTTCTCCATCCGATTGAATAAAGTATGCTCCCTGCGATAAACATCCTGTATAAATTTGTTCTATTTTCATTTCCAATTATCTTTAATTTGTATTTCTATTTTTTAAAATAAGAGCTCATGTGCAATAATATAGATGCCTATCGATAGAATAAACCATCCGAATCCTATTTTTAACTTTTTTCCATCTATAAATTTTGTAAAGTAACTTCCTATAAAAATCCCAATTATTGTGAGAGTTGTAAAGGTTATTAGTATTTTCCAATTAAAGTCAGAATGATGAATGGATAAATCAACCATGAATCCAATGAGCGAATTAGCAGCAATAATTAAAAGTGATGTTCCAATTGCTTTTTTAGGAGTCAACTTGCAGAGGAACATCAATGCAGGAATAATCATAAATCCACCACCTGAACCAACAAATCCAGTTAAAAACCCTACAAATGAACCTTTTGAAAAAATTAATAAATAATTACGGGAAATCTGCTCTGCTGCTTCTTCATAGTTTTTTCTGATCATTGAAATGGAGGAAAAAATCATCATGATAGCAAATACAAGCATTATCAAAATAGACTTCGTAATCATAAAACCAGAAATTTGAAATATTTCAGTGGGAATATTAGGAACGATAAACAGGCGTGTAAAAAAAACAGTAATAACAGCTGGTAGTCCAAATAAGAAGGCAGTTTTAAAATCAATTAAATCTTGCTTATACTTTGGTATTGTTCCTATGAGACTGCTTATCCCTACAATGAATAGGGAAGATGCGGTGGCAATAGTTGTGTCCATCTTAAATAAATAAACGAGAATAGGAACACTTAATATGGAACCACCACTGCCAAGTATGCCAAGAATGACTCCTACAAGTATGGCTGCTGTAAATCCAATAACTTCCATTTATTTATTCTATAATAGTACGTGAATTTACGCTTTTTATTTTGAAACTTGTAAATTGAGAACCTAGAATTTTACATTTTATCATTCTATTAAATAGATAGTTCTTGTATTATTTACTGATTTTTAATATGTTACTGATTTACCTCAAACAACTACTCACATTTTCTCACAAAAAAGTGGTTGCTCTTTCGGAACAACCACTTTTCAATACTATTTGATTAATTACTTTTCTCTAATTTCTCCTGCAGAATAATTCTCCCAGGATACACTTTTAATGCTTCTTCCAAGCAAATAACCGCTTTTCTCAAAGAATCTTGGTTTAGTACATAAGCAATTCTAGCTTCTTGTTTTCCTGCTCCTTTTGTGGAATAGAATCCATTTGCTGGAGCCATCATAACCGTTTGACCTTCAAATTGAAAATCTTCTAATAACCACTGGCAAAATTTCTCAGCGTCATCAACTGGGAATTTTGCTACACAATAAAAAGCACCGCTGGGGTTTGGACAAAACACACCTGGAATAGAATTTAATCCTGTAACCATAATATTTCTTCTTTCTACGTACTCAGTAACAACGTTGTCAAAGTAGGATTGAGGAGTATTCAATGCTGCTTCAGACGCAATTTGATCGATGGTTGGAGGTGATAATCTAGCTTGCCCAAATTTCAAGGCCGCTGCCATTACTTCTTTATTTTTTGTAATTAGGGCGCCGATTCGAGCTCCACACATGGAGTAACGCTTAGAAACGGAGTCAATCATTATTACATTTTCATCTATACCTTCTAAATTCATTACTGAAAATGGAATTGCGCCATCGTAACAAAATTCTCGGTATACTTCGTCAGCAAATAAGAATAAATCATGTTTTTTCACAAGATCTCGTAACTGTTCCAGCTCACTTTTTGAATATAAATAGCCAGTTGGATTGCCTGGATTACAAATAACGATAGCCCTCGTTTTTGAAGTGATTTTTTTCTCAATTTCTTCTACTGCTGGCAAAGAAAATCCTGTTTCAATGGTAGAAGTAACCGGCACAACATTTATTCCAGCAGTCACAGCGAAGCCATTGTAGTTTGCATAGAATGGTTCAGGGATAATGACCTCATCGCCAACATTACAGGTGGTCATGAACCCAAAAATTAACGCTTCAGAACCGCCAGTTGTTACAAGAATATCTTCTGGATTGACATTTATTCCCGTTCTTTTGTAGTAGGCTGATAAATTATTTCGGTACGATTCGAAACCTGCAGAATGACTGTATTCAATCACTTTACGATCCATATTTTTAATAGCATTTAATGCTACTTCAGGCGTTTCAATGTCCGGTTGACCAATATTCAAGTGATAAACAATTTTACCTTGTTTTTTTGCAATTTCCGAATAAGGAACCAATTTACGAATTGGAGAAGCTGGCATATCTACCGCTTTTTGTGAAATTTTTGGCATGTTATTATTAATTTTTCATCAAATTTACGTCAAAAGTTTTACTTTTTTACTTTCTCAGAATTATTTAAATAGGTCAAATTATTATCAAAAAGGTATAATACGGTCTTTTGGCCTATTATTTTACAATCCATAAGTGAAAGTAAGTTCTAATTAATTAACCTACTGCAACAGAAACAGAAGACATTCTTCCGCTGGGATTATAGCAAGATGTGAATTTGAAAAATTAACACCGTTTACAAATATTGCTTAACTTTTGTCCACTTTTTTTTTGTTGCAAGTCCACTTTTTAAGTACATTTGTTACTCAAAGTTATTTATGAGAATGATAAGGTTTCCGAAGGAAAATTATTTTTAAAAAAAATGGTCATTACTATAAAGTAATCAATTAAAACGCAAGAAAAAAGTGAATTGAAATTGTTCTTTGAGTATGTCTTGCAAGGTAATTAGAGGAAAGTGAAAACCCCTAATTATTTATTCTTTAGACAAGTCACCAGAGAGATTTGGATAGGTGTTTTTTTTAACCGAAAAAGGGCAGGAGTTAATTCCTATTCTTGGTCAAATTGCATCATGGGGAAGTTATTGAATTGATAAAAAAAGGTGATTCATAATCACTATAAAAAAAAATAATATGAAAGGAATTCAATTTGATTTAGGGAAAGGATTTATTTTCAGCAAACACGTTCCAAAAGAAATCGCTCATTTTGATAGAGTATTTGATGTCTTTAAAGAATTGCTGACACACACTTCCGGAAATGTGGAAGAAGCCTTTGAATGGTTGGACGTTCTGGACAAAGAATATTCTATTTTCACCGATGAATACTCGTTAGCTGATTTTGAGGAAGATCTTAAGAAACGAGGCTATATCAAAGAAGAAATCGATCCTAAAGATGGAAATGCTGGCAAAGGAAAAGGGAAGAACTTGCTGACTGCAAAAATGGAATCTGCACTGCGTGAATTTGCATTGGACCAAATTTTCGGTAAACTGAAAAAAAGCGGAATTGGAAACCACAGAACATCAAAAATAGGAGTGGGGGATGAGCGGGATGGAGACAGCCGAACGTTTCAATACGGAGATGATCTTGCCTTGGTAAACATGACAGAAAGTTTAAAAAACGCGCAGATAAATCACGGAATTTCAGACCTTAAACTTACTGAGAATGATCTAATAGTTGAAGAGACAAAACACAAAGCTCAAATGAGTACTGTTTTGATGATTGATATTAGTCACTCGATGATTTTGTATGGAGAAGATCGCATCACACCGGCAAAAAAAGTCGCTATGGCTTTGGTGGAATTAATCAATCGGAAATACCCAAAAGATACGATCGACATTATCGTTTTCGGAAACGAAGCATGGCCGATCAAAGTAAAAGATTTACCTTATTTACAAGTAGGACCTTATCATACGAATACTGTAGCAGGTTTGGAATTAGCAATGGATATTTTGCGAAGAAAACGAAATACCAACAAACAAATCTTCATGATTACAGACGGTAAGCCAAGTTGTGTTAAATTACCCAATGGTGAATTTTATAAAAATAGCAACGGTTTGGATGAAATGATAGTAGGACAATGTTTAAATAAAGCAGCACAAGCCCGAAAATTAAAAATTCCTATCACCACATTTATGATTGCCCAAGATCCTTATTTGAGGAAATTTGTAGAGTTATTTACGTCGCAAAATAAAGGGAAAGCTTTCTTAACTGGTTTATCTGGTTTGGGACAAATGATATTTGAAGATTACGAGAAAAACAGAGTGAAAAGAATTTAATAAACGTATCAAAAGAAACAACATGAAAAAAGAAATCACATTCAAAGAATTAAAAGATTCAGGATACAAAGACCAATCTATCAACGAAGAGATGCAAGCAAATCTTTCGAGAAAAATTAAAGCAAAAGAAACCGTTTTTCAAGGATTGTGGGGGTACGAAGATACCGTTGTGCCGCAATTGAAAAAAGCAATTCTTGCTGGACATCACATCAATTTATTAGGATTACGAGGTCAGGCAAAAACGAGAATTGCCCGCAA
>CAMDAO010000080.1 GCA_945888595.1 Chryseobacterium gleum
TTTGTTCCAATGCTAGAAAATAAAGTATTATAATTTTACCTCACTTACATGTAAAAGAAGTTGACTAAAAAATGAGTTTTATACATAAATTCATTCTTTAGTCAACAACATATCACTGACCATTTCTTGTGTATCAATGCCCCTTAGAAGCCAAGTATCTTTCAGCATCTAAAGCAGCAATACAACCTGTTCCTGCCGCAGTAATCGCTTGTCTGTATGTTTTGTCAGCAGCATCACCAGCAACGAAAACACCTGGTACATTTGTTCTAGAAGTTCCTGGTTGCTCATATTTGATGTACCCTGTTTCGTCTAGATTGATATAGTCTTTAAAAATACCTGTATTTGGGGTGTGTCCAATAGCTACAAAGAATCCAGTAGCAGGAATAATCGTTTCAAGACCTGAAATACTATTTTTCACTTTCACTGCATTTACGACATCATCTCCTAAAACTTCTACTGTATCTGTATTATACATTATGACAATATTTGAAGTATTTTTAACACGATCACCCATTATTTTTGATGCGCGAAAATCATCTTTTCTGACCAACATTGTCACTTTTGTGCATAATTTTGAGAGATAATGAGCTTCTTCGCAAGCAGAATCTCCAGCACCAACAATGACAACTTCTTGTCCTCTGTAGAAAAAACCATCACAAACAGCACAAGCTGAAACACCGCCTCCACTCAATAAATATTTTTGCTCACTTTCTAATCCTAGGTATTTTGCAGTTGCGCCTGTAGAGATAATCACGGTATCTGCGTGAATTTCTTTCCCTTCTTCTGTCCAGCATTTGTGGATCGGTCCAGAAAAATCAACTTTTTCAATAAATCCCCATCTCACATCGGTTTCAAAACGTTTTGCTTGTGCTTCTAATTCAAGCATCATTGCTGGACCCGTAATACCATCTGGATAGCCTGGAAAATTTTCAACTTCATTTGTGGTTGTTAATTGCCCTCCGGGTTGCATTCCTTGGTACATAACAGGTTTCATATCTGCTCTTGCAGCATAAATAGCGGCAGTAAATCCAGCAGGACCAGAACCAATAATCAGACAACTAAGTTTTTCTATATCACTCATAATTTTATAATTTCATTGTTTTGTGTTGCAAAAATAATCGTTTCTGTGATATATCGCAGAAACGTTGATAAGTTTAATGTTTCTTTAGGATGGCAAGATTTGCTTTGAAATGATTATTGGTGAAAGACTATACATAAGAACCGAGATTGTTGTTTGCGACGTTTTAAATAAAAATTCAATTTAATTCTGTCGGTTTTTCGGTTTTAAATTATTGAATTTCAACGGTGTAATTCCTTGTGATTAGTTAGTATAGTCTATTATCTTTTAGTCTTTTATCTTTTAGTCTAAATTTAAGCTTTGAATATCAAATAAAAGAGCGTACTTTTGTACCCCAAATTTCAATGAAAAGATGACTGAAATAGAAGTTTACGAAGCCAAAATATTATATCCATTTCAACGCAGTACAGTAGACACGATTTTAGCGGATTTAGAAAAAAACGGTAAAAATTTTAATTTACTTTTCCAACTTCCTACGGGAGGAGGAAAAACAGTTATTTTTTCAGAAATTGCTCGCGAATTTATTGAAAGAACGAAAGAGAAAGTACTAATTTTAACACATAGAATCGAGTTATCTGTTCAAACTTCAAAGCAATTATCTGCTATTGGAGTTCATAATATGGTCATTAGTAGTGATGTTAAGACAATTAACGATCAGAGCGAGTTTGAATGTTATATCGCCATGGTTGAGACTCTTAATAATCGTTTACAAGACAATGAAAATTTTTTAGAAGGGATAGGTTTAGTAATTGTGGATGAAGCGCATTACAATAGTTTCAGAAAAATCTTTCAATTCTATGAACAAGTTAATATTCTTGGTGTAACTGCCACGCCTTTAAGTAGTAATAGAGCTTTACCATTAAATGATAATTATAGTAAATTAATTGTTGGTGAAAGTATTTTATCTTTAATTGAGGGTGGTTACTTATCTTCTGCTGAAACTTTTACGTATGATGTTAATTTACATGGATTGAAAATTGGTTCAAATGGAGATTTTACCGTTAGCAGTTCAGATTCAGTATATGGAAATTTTTTCATGCAAGAGAAATTACTTTTCGCTTATGAAGAAGTGGCTGTTGGTACTAAAACATTGATTTTTAATTCAGGAATTGAAACTTCAATTAGAGTAGAAGATACCTTTAAGAAAAGAGGATTTAAAATTCGACACCTTGATTCAACCTTTAGTGATAAAGATAGAAAAGAGGTTTTAGAATGGTTTAAAGTAACACCTGATGCAATTTTAACGTCTGTTGGAATTTTAACAACAGGTTTTGATGAACCAACCGTTCAGACAATTATTCTGAACAGAGCAACTAGATCATTAACGTTATATCACCAAATGATTGGTCGTGGCTCTCGTAAATTACCTAATAAAGATATGTTTAAATTAATCGATTTAGGTAATAATGTGCGTCGTTTTGGTTATTGGCAAGATTATTTAAACTGGCAAGACGCTTTTAGATTTCCAGATAGATTCTTAGAATCCAGACTTTCTGAATTGGAGGACATGGAATTTGAGGTTGAATTTGAATTTCCTCGAGCAATAAAAGAGCGAGTAAACACGAAGACATTAGAGGCATTTAATATCAAAGATTGTTATTACGAATGTTTAGATTCTAATAGAAAAGGTAAAATTGCTGTTGATAATTCTTTAGAAAATCATTTTCAAGTAATTAGAGAAGCAGCAAGCGACTTTTTTGATGGATTAGCCTTACAAGAAGGTTTGCAAGAACATATTGAACATCGCTTAAAACAGTACACAAAGTGTATTTCTAAAAGTACTCCCAATTATTTTAAATACTTAATGGAAACCTATAATAGGTTGTTAAGGCATAAACTAAGGGAAGTTTTGGAGGATGAATAGTTGCGTATTTAGACTTTAGATCGCTTCGCTTAAAGATACTAGATCGCTGCGCTCAAAGACTGATGAATATTGGTTGTTTTGATTGTTAGAAAGATACTTAAATCTTAAAGTCGTGAATCTTTCTATCTTGAGTCTTGAATCTTTCTGTCTTTAATCTTTCCGTCTCAAATCTACTCAGTATAGTAAATAAATTTCAGTGGTATCAAAAGGTACTGTCACAGCAGATTTAATTCCTTGATTGGCAGTGCCAAACACAGAGTAAAGATATGAGAAGGTTGTGTTTCCATCATTTACATAAACGAGAGAAGTATCAATGGCACCTAAGAAGGTTTGTTGAGACGTTGGAGCGCACGTTGAGCAAGGACTTTTCCCTTGTTGTTTGGTGAAATCTAATTGATCACTTACAGCAGGGGAATTATTAAAGAATTTTAATCGAACCCATGCCTTTGCTGTGGTAGAATAATTTTTAATATTGTCTTCAGAAAGGGATAAACTGGCGAAAGGAATCGTTTCTTCGAGGTCAAAATAATTATTTTTAGAAACCGTTAAAATGTATTTTTCTATTTTATCACGTTTGAACACAAATGAATAACTGCCATCGGAACCTAACGCAGTGGAGGAAATGAAAACTTTATTACTATTACTCGACGTAACTTGATACAAAGAGGCTGACGCACCATCTAATCCTTTGTTAAAAGAATTATCTGTTATGATACCCTTTATCGTGAAATTCCCAGTTCCCTTTTTGCATGAGAATAGAACTAGAATTAAACTTAGTAAGACGTACCGCATTTTTTTTATCATAAATTTATAACAAATTAATGAATAAAATAAAATATCGATAGAAAAGTCCGAAATATTTCATTTTGATAACAAGTCGTTTTACAGTTTACTTAGTTATATTTTTATGAGAATATTTTGAATTAAATAGATTCAAATGAGGTTGAATTAAGTTTAGTTAAAGTGCTGTTTCAGTTGTTGATTTGGATGGATGTTTTATGATTTTTTCCCAAATTTTCACTATCTTTGAGTTTTAAAAATTAAAAACATGTCAGAAGATAATAAAATCATTTTTTCAATGGTAGGTGTATCAAAAGTTACACCAGCTGGAAAACCAATTATTAAAAACATTTATTTATCATTTTTCTACGGAGCTAAAATCGGAATTATCGGTTTAAATGGTTCCGGGAAATCTACTGTGATGAAAATTATCGCTGGGTTGGATCAAGCATACCAAGGTGATGTAGTTTCCTCAAAAGATTTTTCAATTGGATATTTAGAGCAAGAACCGGTTTTAGATGAGACAAAAACGGTAAAAGAAATAGTGATGGAGGGTGTTCAAGAGACGGTGGATGCGTTGAGAGAATTTGAAGAAATCAATAATTCATTCATGGATGAAGAGATTTTAAATGATCCTGACAAGATGGATAAATTGATTGCTCGACAAGGGGAAGTGCAAGATCTTATTGATTCTTTAGATGCTTGGGAATTGGATGCCAAATTGGAACGCGCCATGGATGCATTGAGGTGCCCTCCTGACGATCAATTAGTTGGAACGCTTTCTGGTGGTGAGCGAAGACGTGTTGCTTTATGTCGTTTGTTATTGAAATCTCCAGATGTATTGTTGTTGGATGAGCCTACCAATCACTTGGATGCTGAATCGATTGAATGGTTAGAGCAGCATTTGCAACAATATAAAGGAACTGTAATTGCTGTAACGCACGATAGGTATTTCTTGGATAATGTCGCAGGATGGATTCTTGAATTGGACAGGGGTGAAGGTATTCCTTGGAAAGGGAATTACTCATCTTGGTTGGAGCAAAAAGGAAATCGTTTGAAAGCGGAAGAGAAAACTGCTTCTAAACGTCAAAAAATGTTGGCACGTGAGTTAGAATGGGTGCGTATGAATCCGAAGGCTCGACAAGCAAAAAGTAAGGCTCGTTTAACGAACTACGATAAATTAATGTCGGAAGATCTAAAAGATAAAGAAGAAATTTTAGAAATTCCAATTCCAAATGGACCTCGTTTAGGAAACAATGTCATCGATGCAGTTTGCGTTGGTAAAGCATTTGGTGAAAAATTATTATATGATAATCTTAATTTCAAACTTCCTCCAGCAGGAATAGTAGGAATTGTTGGACCAAATGGTGCTGGTAAAACGACTATTTTTAAAATGATTATGAATGAATTACAGCCAGATAGCGGTGAATTCGTTGTAGGAGAAACGGCAGTTGTTGGATATGTAGATCAAGCTCATAAAGATATTCATCCAGATAAAACTATTTTTGAAGTAGTGTCAAATGGTTTGGAATTAATTGAAATTGGGAATCAAAAAGTAAACGCTCGCGCTTATATTTCTAAATTTAATTTTGCAGGTTCTGATCAAAATAAGAAAGTGGGAATTTTGTCTGGGGGTGAGCGCAATCGTTTACATTTAGCCATGACCTTGAAAACTGAAGCGAATGTTTTATTGCTAGATGAGCCTACGAATGATATCGACGTAAATACGTTAAGAGCCTTAGAGGAAGGAATACTTAATTTTGCTGGATGTGCGGTTGTTATTTCGCATGATAGATGGTTTTTAGATCGTATTTGTACGCATATACTAGCATTTGAAGGTGATTCTGAGGTGTTCTGGTTTGAAGGTTCTTATTCTGATTATGAAGAAAATAGAAAGAAACGTTTGGGGGACAGTGCGCCAAAACGTATAAAGTATAGAAAATTAGTTAAATAATGTTGAATGCTTGATGTTTGATTGTGAATATACTCAAATATTTAGCATTTAAAATCCAACATTAAAATGAGCGATCCTTTGCACGGAATTACACTAGAAAGAATTGTAAAACAATTGGAAGATAAATATGGCTGGGAACACCTGAGTTTTTTAATTCCAATTAATTGTTTTAAAAATGATCCGAGTGTAAAATCGAGTTTAAAGTTCTTGAGGAAAACTCCTTGGGCTCGAAAAAAAGTAGAAGATTTGTATATTGATAAGATTTTAGGGAATAATAGGGCATAGGTCATTGGTCTTTTTGTATAGTTTAGAATTAGGTCATAGGGAGAGATAAGTATTTGAATATAAATGAGGCAAAAGAATTTTAGTTGTAGATTAAAGGGTGGCATCCTATGACCTATGACCAAATTCCTAAGCGCTAACAGAAATAAATGAAAGTAAAAGATTTAGAACCGAAGGTATTATGGAGTAATTTTGCGGAGTTAAATGCAGTTCCTCGGCCTTCAAAGAGAGAAGAAAAAGTGATTGAGTTTATGGTGAACTATGGTAAATCATTGAATTTAGAGACTTTACAAGATTCAATTCGAAATGTTATTATCAAAAAACCTGCTTCAAAAGGAATGGAAAATCGCACAAAGATTATTCTCCAGTCGCATTTGGATATGGTTCACCAAAAAAATTCTTCTACTGTGTTTGATTTTGAGACACAAGGTATTGAAATGATTGTTGAAGGGGATTGGGTTCGTGCGAATGGAACAACTTTAGGCGCAGACAATGGAATTGGGGTGGCTTCCATTATGGCGCTTTTAGCATCTACTGATATTGATCACCCGGCGATTGAGGCGATGTTTACAATTGATGAAGAAACAGGAATGACGGGGGCAATGCATCTTGATGGTTCAAACTTCGACGGGAAAATACTACTGAATTTAGATACAGAAGATGATGATGAATTGTCAATCGGATGCGCTGGTGGTATCGACACAAACACTACGTATAAATGTAAGTTAGAAGATGTTCATGATGATTTTATTACCTATGAAATTTCTTTGAAAGGATTGCTGGGAGGACATTCAGGTATGGATATCGATAAAGGGCGAGGAAATGCGAATAAATTGATGAATCGATTGATTTACAGTCTTCACTCCTTGAATGAAATCCAATTAATTTCTTTAGATGGAGGTAGTCTTAGGAATGCAATTCCGAGAGAATCTAAGGCTATTATTGCTGTTCGAGGATCAGATAAAACACAAATTGAGGAAGATTTAAAAGAAATCGCTTTGGTTCTTACCACTGAATTTATGACCGTTGAACCACATTTGAATATCTCTTGGGAAATTTGCTTCTCAAACGCAAAAGCAATTGTTTTTGAAGATTTGCAGAAAATAATTAATACAGTGTATGCAGTTCCAAATGGAGTTTTTAGAATGAGTCCAGATATTGAAGGTTTGGTTGAAGCTTCTTCAAGTTTAGCGCGTATTATTCTTAAAAATGGAACGTTTGAAACGCAGTCTCTGCAAAGAAGTAGTGTTGAATCGACTAAAACGGATGTTGCTAATTCAATTAAAGCTGCTTTTGAAAATATGGGTTGTACAGTTGTTCAAAATGGTGATTACCCTGGATGGCAGCCAAATCCTAATTCAAAAATACTTGCTATTATGACTGATTTATATAAAAAAATGTATAAAGAACAACCAAAAGTAAAAGCGTGTCATGCTGGATTAGAATGTGGTATTTTAGGAAAACATCTACCGGGTGTAGACATGATTTCTTTTGGACCAAATATTCGTGCAGCACATTCGCCAGATGAAAAAGTTCAAATTTCTTCTGTTCAAAAATATTGGGAATATTTATTAGAGGTTTTGAAAGAAATTCCAATCGCAAATTAAATAATAATTACGGTAATATGATTTTAATGTCCCCTGGTTAATTCTAGGGGATTTTTTTTATATCAGAATTTTAAGAGATTACGTTCTTTTTAATAAATTCTATCAAGTAAATGATTGCAATTGAAATAGCACCACCAATCAAGAAGAATGCAAATAAATAGAGTTTCAGACTAGGAGTGCCATCAGCAAACGTAGCGAATCCTTCATCGATTACAGTTAAGTTCGGGGAGTCTATGGTTTCAGCTTCTAATTTTTGTTTGAATTTATATAATTCAGCGATATTTTTATCATTGTATTCCTTAAAATTGGTCATGGATTGATATTCGTTCTTATCTATCTTTTTCACTTCATTGTCAATATAATGAAGTAATTCTCTTTTTTGTGTTTGTAATTTTTTATATTTTTCAACTTTTTCTTGCACATAGACTTGTGAGTTAATGTAAAAGACCATACCATGCAAAAGTTGACGATAAATTGTTTTATTTGTATAGTTTATTTGAATTCGGATAATATTCGGTGTGTAGTTATCATAAGGGAAAATGGACATAGGGACCATCAAAGGGTTTATTTTCTTTAAATGTTGAGCAACAGAAATAGGTATGTTTAATTTTTGAGCTTTGGACTTGACATCCATTTCATTCACAGAGTTTAGAAAATCACATATTATTTCACTATGAACGGCGTTAGATTTAATCGAACAAGTATTTTTAAATTCCGCTTTTAAAGGATTTGCTTTGAAATCAGAGTAATAGAAACCAGCGATGAGACCTGAAATAATAAAAACAGAGATGAATAATTTCTTCGTAGACAGAAACTTGATCTCAGTCAGTAAAGTTTTGATTGTATCCGTATTCTTTGAAGTTTTTAAACCCGTCATTTTATTTTTTATTTCTTAGTAAATGTATGTAATAAGTGAATGAAAGAGTTATTTTTTACATTTAGCATTTACCAATGTTATTTTCACACCCTCTTTGTTATAATTTATTTCTTCGCCTAAAACAACTCCTTTTTTGAAATAAGCTTTATATGCTAAGACCTTGTTTTTGTGGTAGGAGAAAAATTCACCATGCATTTCATCGAATAAAAAATGACCTTTCGTTGATATGTTTCCTTTTTTATCATACGAAGTAAATTCTCCTTGTTTTAGGTTTTTTTCATATTTCATAGTGAAAAATAGTTGCCCATTTTTATAAAACCAGGAAGCATCTCCTTGTTTGATCCCATTTATATAATTTTCCTTATAAAATAGTTTACCATTCTTGTAAAATCTAAACAAAGTGTCTTGTTTTAAATTGTCAATATATTGACAATTTTCATAGATATTTCCATTTTCATAATACTGAATAACCTCCCCTTTTATTTCGGCATTGGAAAACATTTTAGATTCTTTTATTTTACCACTTGGATAATATTTTATTTCAAGCCCGTTTTGCAATCCATTTAAGTAATTTTTCCGACCAATTAATTTCCCGATAGAATCATAGTATTTCCATTCGCCAGATATTTGCCCGTTCTTATTTTGCCCTTTACTTTCAATTTTACCATTTTCATGATACGAAATAAATTCGCCGATTGCCTTTCCATGCGAAAAGATGGTTTTATTACTTATTTCTCCACTTTCATAGTACCAAATTGACTCTCCTTCTTGTTCATCATTTTTATAAGTTCCCTTGTTTTTGACTTGACCGTTTTCAAAGTAAAGTGTAAAGTTTCCATTTGGCTCATCATTTTTAAAGATGATAATTCGTCTAATCTGTCCGTTTTTGTAATAGGAAATGTTTTCACCTTCCAACATCCCGTCCTTGTAGAATTTTTTCTCTTTCAGTTCCCCAGTGTCATAATAGGAAGTGGTTGGTCCATTGAGACGATTGTTAAGATAGTTTTCTTTTAATTCTATTTTGTTATTACCTCCATAATAAATAGATTCGCCAGATAGCATACCGTTGATGTATAGACTGGTAAAATGAATTTTACCATTTTCATAATACCAAATTGATGGACCATTTAATTCTCCGTTGAAATAAATAGCTTGGTAATTAATTGATCCATCTTCATTGTAAGAAAAGTATTCTCCCTGTAATTTTCCATTTAGATAATATTCTTTTTCCCCCAGCTGCCCATTTTCATAAAACCAAGTAAATTCACCATTGCATAGAACATTATAGGAGGAATCAGTATAAAAAGTATTATCAGAAATATTTTCAACTTGTGAAAACAGACTGCTATGCATGCAAATAATAAGGAGGAATAGTAAAGTTATTTTCATTCCGAAGTTCAAAACAGTTTCTTAGTATAAATATAGGAAAAAAAATAGTGTTAGTACTATTATCAGATCATTTTTCCGAACTAAATAGGTAAGGACCTGCTGTGATTTATGGCTTCATCCAATTATTTATTCAAAATATTTTTTGTATTTTTGATAGTAGATGAATTAGTTCCCATTTAAAATGAAAAATTGAACCAAGAGACACGCGATGAATTAGTTGTTTTGGCAAATGCTAAAATGCCTTTCGGAAAGCATCAAGGTAAGTATTTAATTGAACTGCCAGAATTTTATTTGGTCTGGTATCGAACCAAGGGTTTTCCTGCTGGAAAATTAGGCTTGCAGTTAGAACAAATTCTCGAAATAAAAACAAATGGTCTTGAACATTTGATCTATAAATTGAGGAGAATGTAAGCCATTTTTTATTGCTTTTTAGGAGGTTATTCGGTATTTGTAGGAATAATGCTTTTCTTCTAATTCATGAATACCACCAAATAATGAAAAAATAATCAAATAATTTTACTTAAAAAAAGTACATCATTAATGTATTGTATAACAGTATTTTAAATTTGTTTTAATGAAGTTTTGTTTTAAATAAAAGAGGCTAATATAAGTTTTTTAAAGTAAAAATGTAACATTCAAATTACACTTCCGTAGACGTCATTGTATTCAAAAAAAAATAGTTATGAATGTTACTCAATTTGAAATGGTAAATAATAGTGTTAAAATAGCAGAGTATAAATTATCTCAGCACAAGGTACAAGGAATTAAAAGTACATTGAATGTATTTCAAGTTGCTCAACTGATGGATACGATTAAGTATGGTGATAAAGTACAACGACCTCAAAACAGTTCAATTTTCTACAATATCAGTGCTAATTAAACTTAACATTTGATTACCCCGGAACCAATTAATTCTTCGCCCAAATACCAAGCGGCAAATTGACCAGGAGTAATTCCTTTTTGTTTTTCTTTAAATAAAATATAAAGTCCTTCCGGTTTTCGAATCAAAACAGCTTCTTGCAAAGCTTGACGATAACGATTTCTTACTTGAAAGTTTATATTTTCTCCAATCGTTAACGTATACTTTGGGTTAACATAGTGAATCGATTCATTATCAATAAATAAGGCGTATCTGTTTAGTCCCGTGTGATCTTCTGTTTGTCCAGAATAGACAGTATTGGTTTCAGTATTTATACCAATAACAAAAGAGGGAAGTGGTCTGCCTCCAATATGAAGTCCTTTTCTTTGACCTATCGTATAATAATGCGCTCCCTGATGACTTTCTACTTTTTGTCCCATATCTTCTGTATAAAAAAAAGGAGTCGCTAGTAATTCTACATTTTCAATACTTGGTTCCAACTTACTATAGGCATCAAATTGTTCATTTGATAAAGGG
>CAMDAO010000081.1 GCA_945888595.1 Chryseobacterium gleum
AAAAATTGGTTTATACATCAAAAAAAATACATTTTAAAAGAACTAAATAGTAAAATTTTATTTTCAAATTCATACGCAACTTTACCTACGTATGAAAACGACCCTCTTTTCGATGGGTTTATGAAGAATTCTGATGTCGTGTCTGTTCATTTGTATGAATCTTTAAAAAACATTAATTATGATTTTAGAGCTTTTGTCGCAGATAAAGAATGGAAGATTTTTCATAAGCCTATTATTTTTGAAGAAATTGGAATTGCAGATGATAAATTAACGACCTATTGTTGCACGGACATTGAATATCACAATGCACTATGGGCAACCTCTTTTATGGGAGCTTTTGGGACGGGCCTTGATTGGTGGTGGGACCGAGGAGTACATGATTTTGCTTATCAAAAACAATTGAGGCATATTAATACTTTTTTTAAGGGAGAAAATTTAAAAAAGATGAACTATACGCCACATCGATGGAGTGATAGTGAAACGTCAACTACGAGAAAAATTGAAAATTACTATTTAACAAGTGAAAATGAAGAAAGAATTTTAGGCTGGGTGCACAATTCTACTTTTTATTGGAGAAATTTATACAATGAACATCCTTGCATCAAGGAGTTGGTAGATAAAAATAATTTAGATCAACCCTGTTTTGTTGGAGGTGGATATGATTTGAATTCTCCAAAAGGTGGAGATTTTCATGCAAGTGCGTATGAAGATGATTATACATTAAAAGGCGGAGCAGTTCCTATCGGAATGGATGGTGCTGGAATTGAAAAAAATCCGACTTTTCAAATTTCAGGATTGATTCATAACTTTGGATTCAAAAAGAATTTTTATAAAATTGAATTTTATATAACTACTGGTCAAGATCTTGCTTTAGATCCTTCTTTCACGCAAATATTGACAACGAACCTATCTTCCTCGATTTATCCTCATGTACCCAATTTAAATAAAATAAATCCAGATTATGCCTATAAAGTACAGTATTTGGGAAGATTAAAACGAAAAAAACTAAAACAATAGTATGATTAAACCCTTTAACGACGAATATTTTATGCGACAAGCCTATATGGAAGCGGAAAAAGCTTTTTCTTTAGGAGAAATTCCTGTCGGAGCAGTTATTGTGGTAAATAATCAAATTATTGCCCGCACACATAATTTTACCGAATTATTAAACGATGTGACTGCTCATGCTGAAATTCAAGCAATCACTGCAGCAGCAGAATCGATAGGAGGGAAATACCTAACGGGTTGCACGATGTACGTCACACTTGAGCCATGTGTAATGTGCGCGGGAGCTTTGTATTGGTCGCAAATAGATAAAATTGTTTACGGTGCCAGAGATGAAAAACGAGGTGCCGGAAGGTATAAAAACCAGTTATATCATCCAAAAACGTTAATCATAAATGGGATTATGGAAAAAGAATGTGGTGATTTAATGAAATTATTTTTTGAAAATAAACGGTAAACCGCTGTTGAGACGTAATATTTTACGTCTCAACAACGATTAAATTTCAACAAAAAAGGGGCTGAAGCCCCTTAAAAAATTAAATATTTCCCCTATTCTATTTAAATAAGCAAATCAAATAATAAATACCAGCAGCTAATAATCCACTGACAGGAATGGTAAGTACCCAAGCCCAAAGTAAACCGATGGTAACACCCCAACGAACCGCGCTTAATCTTTTTGTTGCTCCCACACCGATAATTGCACCGGTAATTGTATGGGTAGTTGAAACAGGAATTCCTAGATTACTAACCACAAATAAGGTTAGCGCTCCTGCTGTTTCTGCACAAACACCTTCTAATGCAGTAACTTTCGTAATTTTAGATCCCATTGTTTTAACGATTTTCCAACCGCCAAATAATGTTCCGATTCCAATCATGAAATAACATCCAAAAGCGATCCAGAAAGGCATCGTATCAGAATTAACTTTTGTTTTTATTTTGTATCCAGATTTTAATTCTCCTTTTTTGACACAAGTAGCAAAAACTCCAGCATTAGAATATTTGGCATTTAATTCATGATCAGCAAAAATTTTCACATCTGTTTTTGCATCATAAATATCATGTCCTTTTGTATAGATTAATAATTTATCGAATTTTTTTGGAATTTTCGTTTTTTCAAATTCTGGTGCATTTTTGTAAGATACGTTTAATTTCCCGTTTTTATCAAACACTACTTCTTGTGAAGTTGCGTCTTTAATCTTATCGCCATCTTTATATAAAAGCACATTGTTTACAGTGATATATTCAGGTTTAAATTTTGATTTTTTCCCTTCATCATTGGTATGTTCAATTTGCATTAATTCAGATATTTTGAAATTTTCATTTACTTTTTCTGAATGTTTTGGATTTCGCGCATAGTTTCCATAGACCATCAATGCCGCACAAATAATACCCATTACTTTTTGGGAATCTGCCCCGCCATGACCTAAAGAGAAAGCAGCAGAAGAAAGTAATTGCAATCTTTTATACATATTTGATTCTTTCAAAGCAGTTTGTTTTTTACCATGAAAAATCATGTAGTATAAATAAGCCAAGATAAAAATACCAAGCATAATTATTACAATGTACATCATAATTGGTTTCATGTCCATGAATTCAACCATGTAGTCCATTAATAGATAAATTCCATAAGAACCTGCCACAATAATGAAAAACTTAGTAAATACTTTTCGACTCATTGTTACCAATGCAATTGCAAAAGCAATAATACCTCCGATAAATGGAGCAAGAAAAATAAAAGCAATCACTTTAATAATTTCACTTGTGGCAATTACATCAAATCCACCATGAGCGACTGCTGCACCAGCAAATCCTCCGATTAAAGTATGACTAGAAGAAGAAGGGATTCCTAATTTCCAAGTAAATAGATTCCAAATTGTAGCAGAAATAAGACCCGCAAGAATTACCCATAAATCGATGGCGTTGTTATCGACGGTTTTTGCGACGGTATTACCAACACTCATATCGAAAATCCAAAAAGCTATTATATTAAAAGTGGCTGCCCAAATAACTGCTTGAAATGGAGACAGAACCTTCGTGGCAACAACCGTAGCAATCGAGTTTGCTGCATCATGAAAACCGTTTACCAAATCAAAGAGTAAGGCTATGACAATCACGATAATTAATAAAGTAAACATAATGAATGTATTTAATTAACGAATAAGAAATTCAGATTATGCGTATTTTACTATAATTGATTCTATAACATTACCCGCATCTTCACACTTATCTGTTACGATTTCCATTAATTGATAGATTTCTCTCTTTTTGATTAACGTTTTTACATCGCTTTCGTTTTCGAATAAATTTTCGATACTCAAATCAAAAAGATCATCTGCTTGGTTTTCAATGCTGTTGATTTTAACAATGCAACCCATTATTTGTTGCGTGTTTTTTAAATCTCTTAACCCGGACACAGCACTATTTACAGCTAAGACGGATTCTTTTATAGCATCAGCCATTTTTTGTATGGCATAATCAGAAGGGTCAATTTTATATAAGTTTATTTTTTTCCCTGTCGAATAAATGTAATCAGCAATATCATCCAATGCGGTAGCTAAACTGTGTATATCTTCTCTATCAAAAGGTGTTATGAAATTTTGACCTAATTCGATAAAAATTTGATGTGTTAATAGGTCATTTTGATGCTCTAAATCTTCCATATCTTTAATAATCATTGCTCGCTTATTGAAATCAAGCTCATGCACACATTTGACTAATTTGGAAGCGATTAATTCAAGATTTGCACTTGCACTTTCGAACAGTGTATAGAACACTCTGTCTTTTGGTAAAAAGAATTTTAATATTTTAGAAGCCATACTTATTAATTTTGAACAAATATAGCTCCATTTTAAATGTTTTTATCAAAAATTCAAATTTATTAACATAAAGATAATTTATAGCATTGTAAGGTAAATCCTTACACATAAAAACATTCAAACAATTAAATAATAGTAGTTTAAATTGAGCAGATGTTAATTTATTGTTATTAGTCGTCCTACGTTAATCAAAAAAGAAAAAGCCCATTGCAGTTTTCGCAATGGGCTTTTTCAGTCTAAAAGTATTGTCTTTTTTTATTGAATCTATAATCAACAAAATTCTTTGTATGCCTCCGCTAAATTATCTGCAATCATTTGAGCAGAACCTCCTTCTATATGATGTCTTTCTAAAAAGTGAACTAATTTACCATCTTTAAATAAAGCAATTGATGGCGAAGAAGCAGGATAAGGTAAAAAGTATTTTCTTGCTTGCGCTACAGCATCTGTATCAACCCCGGCGAAAACAGTTGCTAAACTTGATGGATGCTTTTCATTGTTTAGAGATAATTTTACTCCTGGACGCATATTTCCTGCTGCACATCCGCAAACAGAATTCACAACGACAAGTAATGTCCCGCTTGAATTTTGAACAGTGTTGTCAACTTGATCTGCTGATATTAATTGATTGAATCCTACTTTTGTAAGATCGTCTTTCATTGGTTGTACTAATTCTGGAGGATACATATTGCTGTTTTTTAATTATTTTGAATACTTTATTTATTACTACAAAAATACAAAAAAGGTTACTTGCACGTTTGTTTTAGGATTATCATTTTTATTTTTTTTCAGTGGGCGAAATATCGAATTCTAAAAAGTTAACCTGAATAGTTTTTCAGCAAGATTTACTTTCATTGAATAAGTGTATATTTGTTCTACATCAAAAATTTTAAGTTATGTTCTTCGGCAAAGTATTTCTCATAGGATCTTTTCTCCTATTTTCAGCTAGTAGTTTTTCACAAATTCATCAACTTCCTCCTTTAAAATATTCGTATGCTGCTTTAGAGCCCTACATTGATTCAACAACGATGAAAATTCATCATACGCTTCATCATCAAGCATATATCAATAATTTGAATAAGGCACTAGTTGGACCAGAAAATATATCCATGAATGACCTTCTTTTGACCATAAGTACTCGCTCAGAAGTGATCCGAAATAATGCTGGTGGCCACTATAACCATTCTTTGTTTTGGCAAATTTTAACTCCAACTAAAGGCACTAAACCTTCTGCAGAATTACAAAAAGCGATTGAAATAAATTTTGGTCATCTGGATTCCTTAAAGAAGCTTGTCAATAAGTCTGCTGCTACTCGTTTTGGTTCTGGTTGGGCGTGGGTAATTGTTACTGCAGATGGAAAACTTGCTGTGACCTCAACTCCCAATCAAGATAATCCTTTGATGGACAATGTCAAAGACAGAGGTATTCCTATTATCGCTATTGATGTTTGGGAGCACGCGTATTATTTGAAATATCAAAATAAAAGAGGAGATTATTTAGGCGCAATCTGGAATGTAATAGATTGGAATAAAATTTCAGAAATGTATTCTGCCGCTTTGAAAGACCCTTTGCTGAAAAAAATAGCAACCGAAAGTCATTAAAATTTAGACTTCAAAAAAAAATGGCTAACCCAAAATAAGTTAGCCATTTTTCTAAATACCTTCATTTATATTTTTTTCTCCTCTGCCGCAGCTTCTTTGCAACATTCTTTTCCTTCTTTTTTACAGTGTTCAGCTTCCTTGTCTTCACATTTAGCTTCTTTGCAATCACCTTTTCCTTCTTTACAACAATTGTCAGTTGCATTTTTTTCGCAATAACTGCCATTCATCATTTCTTTATGGCACTCAATTTTAATTTCTTTTCTGCATTCCATTCCAGGTCTTTCACATTTTCCACGGCCGCATGATCCGCACATAAGTGATGCGATGATACCACCAACGAAGCATATTGTGCCAAAAATGATAGCTACATAGGAAGCTAATTTTGTCATTTTACCCAGGGCTTCTTTTTTTGCATACGCTAATAAAAAGAATCCGCCTAAAAGAACTAATAATGACATTAAAAGAGTAATAATAATAAAGGGACAGCACATAATTTATAGATTTATACGTTTAGTTAAGTTCAAATATAGTTGATTTTTCTTTCATTACTAGTTAAGAATGATGACAGGTTTTATTGTGATGTTAAATGGTAGAATAAGAATCTTAGTATTTACATTGCAAAAAAAATGCCCAAGCTCATATCGAACTTGGGCATTTCATTACTAAGAAATTTACTTATTTTATAACGACTTGTTGCGTGTATGAAACACCATTTGTCGAAACAGTTACTAAGTATGTGCCTGGAGCAACATCATTCACTGGAACAGCAATTGACTGAGCACCTGATAAGTTTGAATAGTTGTGAGAAGCAACCATTCTTCCTGAAAGGTCAACTAACGATACGTCATAGTTCGCATTTGAAGCTTGGAAAGCAACATTTATGATGCCTGTAGCTGGATTAGGATATACATTTAATTTGAAGTCATCCTCTGTTACAGTGTTTATTCCTGCAGAAGATAAAGTAAATTCTTTAGCATTTACAACGACACCTGTTGCTTGATCAATCAAAAGAACAGTGACATGCATGTTTGCTAAAACACTTGTTGAAGGAACCGTATAGTTAAAAGTATAACTAGCCACTTGACCATCCGTAATTGTTGTTGGTACAGAACCAGCTTGGCCATTGAATCCTCCTAGTAAAGCACGACCAACATGCGGGTAAACCATATCAGCTGCTAAAACTGGGTCTGGTTTTGCTTCATATCCTCCCATTACACCAGAACCGCCGCCTGAATAGTAATTTGCTTGGTTGTATGAAGTGCTTGTACCTACTACATTGTTTTCAGAAATAATTGCCGCTAAACGTAAATTTGCCGCAGCATAAGGAGTTTTAAAAGTGGCAGAACTTACAATCGTGTAGCTAGAACCTGCATTTGTTATAGTTGCAGAAATTGCAGCCGGAGGAATCATTGTAATACGAGAAGCATAGTAAGCATTAAAATCTGCAGTACCTGCGTCAATCCCTAAATCTTCTCTATCAACATTTGCACTTGGAAAACCAGAAAAGTTACATCCAGCATCATATGCAGTTACAGTCATAATGTCGCCATTGTGAGCAGCAATTCCAATAAATCCTGTTGGATGATCAATATACGCTTTATTCATTGCAACAGCGCCTCTTGGACACCATCCACACCACGTACCAGTTCCTTCTTCAAAAAGCACATTTTTTTCCACTAAAGCACTTACCGTGTTGAATGCTTTAGTTCCACTGTTGTTCACCATATTTGGATCAGTTGTAGCATTAACATTTGTGATTGTAATGTTAAGATTTTTTTCTACAGCAGTGCTATATGTTACTGCAGTAGGGTGATTTACTGTTGCAGTTGCTCCTGCAGCAATACTGCATGAAATTACTGAGCTGTGAGAAGTCCCATCATTCCAATCTACTGTTAAAGAAGTGATTGCGTTTGAACCATCATTTTTTACAGATAAAGCCAATGTGTTATTTGTGCTTACTAAAGAATATCTGTTAAGAGCAGAGCTAACAAGCATAGCATCATTCGCTGAAGGTTTTCTTACAGACACGTTATCAACATATAGTTTGAACATGTCTACAGAATTATTTCTGATGGCTACGTAGATTGTTTGACCTGCATAAGCAGATAAATCTAAGGATACCCCTGTAAATGTTACTGGAGCTGCACCAACAGTTGAAATTGCAGGTGCTGTAAAGTCCGCAACAGTATTTCCTGTAGTACTAACATATACCTTATATCCATCTGGATATGCTGCATCAGGAGCCATTGCATCAAATTGGAAGAAATATCCAGTTGCTGGCACAGAAATACTAGGTGTTACGATCCAATCATTTGCGGTTCCAGCAGGCGTATACCAACTTGTAGAAACCATCATATTACCTATTCCAGTTACTGAGTTAGCAAGTGGAGTCCAAGCAGATGTGATAGTCGCAACACCTGATGCTGGAGTTAATCCGTCGACATTATAGATAGCCCAACCTGAGGGTAATGCCAATGCGGCATCAAAATTTTCGCTGAAAATAGTTTGCCCAAAAGAAAAGGTCGAAACTAAGATCGCGCTTACAAATAATAAGTTTTTTTTCATAAATAGTTATTTTTAGTTATTTAATAGATATCAAATATAGAGTATTAAAGTGTTTAATCAATATTAATATTCCATTATTATTGAAATCCTAAGTCAATAAATAATACGTTCTGCTTCTATAAACCATTTCGGATTATATAAAAAAAGGGCCTTAGCAGAACCAAGACCCTTTCAGATATATTTAAGAAAGTATTATTTTCTAACGATTAATTTTTGAGTTGAAACAACACCGTTCGCAACAAAATTTACCATATAAACACCATTTGATAATACATCAATGTTGATAGTAGTTTTATGTACTCCTGTTGTTAACGTTCCTAAATTGTTTGTGAAAACAGTTTTTCCAGTTAAATCAGTTAAAGAAATAACAACTTCAGTTTCATTTTTCAATGAAAAAGAAACGTTTGCTTGAGACGCTGAAGGGTTAGGATAAACGGATAAACCTGCAGTGTTTGTTAATTCATTTAAACCACTAGAATTTAAGAAATTTAAACGAATTTTAGGTGTTTCAGTAGTATAAAACCACGTTAAAGCATCATCTTGATAGAAACAAGTTTGTGTTGCTGAAGTACCTGCTGTTTGTAAAACGATGTCTGGAGCAGTTCCTCCATCTGCATGAATTACAGCTAAATAAGAAGTACCTGCTAATAAAAGTGCACCACCCGGGATTTCTAATGAAAGATTATTCCCTTTGTCACTAGAAACTACATAATGGTCATCTGTTTCTGCGATTAAATCAGCCACATCAAAATTTCCAGAAGTAGCATCGTAGATTTTAGCACGAACTTGTGCACCTGTACTTGCAGTGTTATCTAAAGTAATATCAACAGAATAGACAGTTTGTTCAGCAAAAACATCAAAGATATTTCCTACTTCGAATGCTAATCCTCCATTATCAGTTGTTCCCGTTTTTGTTCCTGCATCTCTTGCGTATGTGTGATCTGTTACAGCGAATGTAACGGAAGGCGCAAGTGCATTATCAAGCATGTTATCATCAGTTGCTGTCATATCAGACAAGAAAGAAACCGTAGTACTTGCTAAAGTTGCAGCAGGTGTTAATTGGTTGGCAACCCAAATAGTATCTGAAGCACCAGCATTAATTGGCGATGGTAAACTCAATCCTGTATATCCAGTTGCAGTTGCATGGAAAACGACATCAGCTTGATCATTACTTCCGTTATTTGTAATTATTCCACCGAAATCGATTGGTTGCACTTGCGTTGTAGGAATTTGGTAGTAAGGTAAAACACCTCCCCAAGATCCTTGTGTTCCCCACATTACTGAATTTTCAGTAATATCATCAGTTGAGTTCGTTGAAAGAGTTACATCATCAATCATCCAACCATAAGTAACCCAAACATTTGGATTTGTAGCCTCAGTTGGGTATCCTGTAGTCCAACTAAAACGAATCCAGATTGAAGTTGCCCCAGGAATTGCAGTAGCAAGATTCATTGTTTTAAGGGTAGGATTTGCATAAGGTGCTCCACCACTAGCAGAAAGAACTGGTTTGTCAGAATTATCTCCTACTAACACCCAATTGATTCCATCAGCACTCACATAAACTTCTTGCGCATCGTTATAACGAGCACCGTATTGTAAGAAACTTAAACTTATTTGATCTGAAGGAACTGTTATTGCAGCACTTGAAGTTAACGTATACGTGACATCTAATGCTTGAGTTCCTGGAGATAATGTAGGATTTCCATTACTAAGTTCAGCAAAATTTCCATCGGAAGTAGAGTTAATAACAGCAAGAGCCCACCAGCTAGCTTCTGTAGCACCGATATCCCAACCAAATGTTGGAGCAGTTTGCCCAGAATTATCTATTACCCATGTTGTTGGATCTGTAAATCCATCCGTCCAAAATGGTGTTCCTGCTGTTTTTTCTCCCGTAAGTGCAGGTTTATTTTTTGCAGAAATACTCTCCGTTGTTACAAACGTTTTAGCTTGTTGAGATTCGTAATTTCTTTGTGCAAAACTGGTCCCTAAAACCGTAAGGCCCAAAATTGATAAGTAAACTTTTTTCATAATTTGATTTATATTGTTAATTGAAATAATACTTTCTAGGCAAATATAATCGTTAATTATTAATTGATATACAACAATTTAATTTTTTAACAGATTAATCTTTGAGAAAAGGTAAATCCTGCCTTGTTTTTTCAAGTAATTCCCATGATAAACTGACTGTTTTTACTTCTTCTATTTTTTCTGCTAAAGTTTGTGTATTCCCAAGAGCGTCAGCCACTAGGCTATCACCTGAATACTTTAAACCTTTTCCGTCTTCTCCAATTCTGTTTACACCTATAACATAACTTTGGTTTTCGATCGCTCTAGCTGCAAGTAATGTTTGCCAATGTATTTTTCTTTTTTCTGGCCAATTTGCTACAAAGATAAGAACGTCATAAGAAGGAATAAGCTTGGCGCTTAATGTATTTCGCAGGATTTCGGGAAAGCGAAGATCATAACAAATTTGTAATTGAATTTTCCAACCTTTGTATTCTACAATTGTTTTTTCTTGTCCTGGTGTAAAAACTTTATCTTCTCCGGCTAATCCAAAACATTTTCTTTTGTTGTAAGAAACAACCTCTCCAGTAGGAATTACAAAAACGCCGCGATTGTAATATAATCCATTTTCCTCAATGATTAAAGAGGTATAAATAGCAACTTTTTTTTCTTTCGCAATTAATTTTAGCCA
>CAMDAO010000082.1 GCA_945888595.1 Chryseobacterium gleum
ATGCTGGTCCACGGTAGTTCTGCCGATAGAGGACGTCAAGAAATAAGGTGTCATAAATTCGAGATTTTCTTTTCAGTAATCCTGAATTTAAAGGTTTGTTCATTTTTAAATTTGCAATTAATTTCCTAGAGTTTCGTTCGCAGTTTTTAAACGAATAGCCCGTAGATGGCTTTACCCAGCCTCCTGCAGTACCTATCCGAATATGATTTCCCTTAGAATATTTTTCGAAAGGGAAATCACTCATTGGAATTACACCTTGTTCTTGCTCTACAATTTCATACTC
The DNA here is from genome assembly GCA_945888595.1 of Chryseobacterium gleum. Lineage (GTDB taxonomy): Bacteria > Bacteroidota > Bacteroidia > Flavobacteriales_D > Crocinitomicaceae > CAIUKX01. The sequence goes on from CAMDAO010000082.1 coordinate 284, forward strand.
TTTGATTTTTAAAATATCATTAATATAGTTTTTTAGCATCCTTTCATAATCCTCTTTTTGCAGCAGTGAGGAGGTAAATAATGTAAACTCAACCATTGCTTCTCTTTTATTCAAAGGCAATACATAAGTAAAACTTGTTGTTTCTGGCCAAACAAGTCTAAAATCCATCATGGAAAAACAATCCGTATCAAAGGCGTCATAATTTGTTTTAATTACCCAGCCCTTAAAATGCTGTAACAGTCGGGTATAAGAATCCTGAGTATTCATAAACTCATTTGGTATTCTACTATCAAATACAATATCTGCAGTATAAACAGTTTTCAATCCATTGATTTGTACTGGCGATTCATTACTTACTGATTGAACATCCTCTTCTACCCAATCAAACATAGAACTTGCCGTAATTTTTTTCTTTGCAAACTCATAAAAATCAATAGAGCGCAAAAGCTTATATCGATAGGGTGTTATGTTAAGAGGAACAGTATTGTCTTTATAAAAAAAATCCCCACGCGACCAACTGTGTTGTATTAAGTTATCCCATAATCCTTCTCCTTTTTCCCAAAAACACCAGGTTCGGTCATTTTTATCTTTAGCTGATTTTTCAAGAATTAGAATGCGCTTATTACTAAAATAAGGGTCATCATGCATAGCCAAAGCTAAATGAAGTCCAGCTGCACCCGCACCAATAATCGCAATATCAAAATTTAAAGTAGACATAGAAAAATAGAAAAAAAACGAATTGAGAGGCTAAATGATGTATAGGGTAAGATGCAGATTTTTCAGGCAACTCCTTTCTGACAATTATTTGTAATAGAAAAGAAACAACAAACCAGTCGACAAAATTTCGGAAAGGAGCTGTTCCACCCCCCCACTGCCAAAAGTCAAAAATAGGTGCTGTGGGTTCGATAAAAAAATCAAGTGCTACCATTAAAATAGATCCGCATAGGATGGCTAGCCATTTGTTAGGCACATAACGCTTAGCTATGCTAGCTGTTAGAAAGGTAAGTACTACCCAGTTAATGCCTATTAAGAAAGGAACTCCAAAGAATTTTGTCCCAAGATTTCCCCCATAATGATACGTTCCAAAAAGCATGCCTGTATTAACGCCTATCAGCTCTACTAACATTCCAATGAGATATACAATGATCCAAATTATCCAACTACGCAACCCATTTTTTGGTGGAAAATTCCAGTATAAAAGTAGCAATCCTAGTAACAGATTCATAGGTGTTTTGGAAATGAACCAATCCAAATGTCCTAAATAGATACCCACTATACCAGAAATGGTCAACAGCCAAATAGCAAATATAGATACCGTGTTTTTATTAATTATAAAATTGATCATTTAGCAGAATTAATTAATTCAGAAGTAATTTTTGCAGAAAGAAGGCAGAGTGGTATTCCCCCTCCCGGATGAACTGAGCCACCTACGAAGTATAAATTTTTTAACTGATTAGAGAAATTTGGATGTCTGAGAAAGGCAGCAAACTTTGAATTGCTCGCAGCTCCATATAAAGCCCCTCTATAGCTACTGGTGCGTTCTTCAATTTGAGGAGGTGTTAACACTTCTTCTACCTCTATAAGAGATTTTAAGTCAATTCCTAGCAAGCGGTTCAACTTTTCGATTATATTTTTACGCGCTTGAGCAACTAATTCTTCCCAATTTTGACCATAATCCCCTGGAGCATTTATCATAACAAACCAGTTTTCACATCCTGATGGTGCATCACTATTATTTTCCTTACCAGTAATATTGATATAAATAGTGGGATCCCCATATACTGTTTTATGGTCGAAAATATGCGCGAACTCTTCTGAATAATTTCCACTAAAAAAAATATTATGTAAATCGAGATCTGGAATCAATTTTTTCACTCCCCAATAGAAAATAACTGCTGAACTAGAACGCTCCTGATTCAGGGTGCGATTAGGGTGTGACTCATTTGGCAGTAATTTCTTGTAAGTAGAAAAAATATCCATATTCGAAATAATATTGTCTGCAAAAACTTCTTTTTTATTAGCAGATATACCTATCGCTCGATTATTTTTCACAATAATTTGATCCACTTTGTGATTAAAATGAAACTGAATGCCTTGTTTAACTGACAGTTGGTAAAGACTTTTTGTAATACTATGCATTCCGTTTTTTGGAAAATAAGTGCCTAAATGGAACTCCAAATGCGGAATCATGCTCATAATACCTGGGGTACGATATGGTGAAGATCCATTGTAGGTGGCGTAACGATTGAATAATTGAACGAGATGCGGCTCCTTAATTTCTTTGAGATTGAGGGTATTGAGGTTAGTGAAAATCCCCATATCAGTCATTAGCAGCAGAGCCTTGAGCGTATCTTTTGATAAATAGGTGCTGACTTTATGCAGCGATTTCTCTAGAAATATTGGAGCGGTAAGTTCGTACTTCTTCTCACTCTTTTTCAAATACGCTATCAAAGATGAAGCTTCAACACCGAATTTGTCAGCAGCTTCTTTTGCAAAAATTTCTCTGTTTGAGTTTACCGAAAAGCGAATGCCATCTTCCCAAAAATAATTACAAACCAACTCTTTACGACTATATTCAAAATAATCCTCTGCCGACTCCCCGAATAACTGAAAAAGTTCAGCGACTAATTCAGGCATAGTAAAAAGGGAAGGGCCAGCATCGAAACGGTATCCTGCCAATTCAAAAGCGTGCAATTTGCCTCCTGGATAATCGTTCGCCTCAAAAACATCTACCTCCATTCCTAATGCTCGCAAACGCAATGCCACAGCAATACCAGCAATCCCCGAACCTATAACAATAGCTTTAGACATACTTTACGATCCATGAAGCCACCCCATTTTTAGGACAGACTATAATAAATTCCATTAATTACTATTGATTGGCATTGTTGTATGAATTCCTTAATTGCCCACTATTTATATAACCATAAGCAACCAAAGTTCGTTAGTTTTTGTTGTTTATTTACTTTTTTAGTTCATTTTCTTGTTAATTTATGTTAATATATTGATAACTCCAGCAGCTTTCATACTATTTCTGATTTGGCGTATAATGAGCTCTAAAGACTGACATGAAGAACTTTGTAATTGGCTTTGTATTGATTGAAAACTTATTAAAATCGTTGGCTGAAAAAACAATCTACACAAGCCAACGCACAGACTAAAGCTTCCAAAAGATGATGCCTGCCCAACCGCACACGGATAATATCCAAACAGTTGTAGATGCAAAACACAACTTACCAATTGATTATAAAGTAACCAGAGTAAAACACCAGCTTGTAATCGAGTAGACGGTCCCGCCAGTCTCCTAGCGAGCTACGCCTCTCATGCCAAGACTTTTTTCTTCTAAAAAAGCATGTACTGTTCTTGTGTACGTCTGTTCAAAAAATGAAGGGTTTAGTTCAAAATAAACATCCAGCGTCGATTAATAACCTCTTCGTTTTAATCTCGCGATGGTGATTACCTTCGGTGCTGCATCGCGGTGTAGTTTAAAATAAATTACTTAATGCTACGCATCTGAATTTGAAATCGATCTTGAACATTTAAGTAACTTATGCTTATGGATTTATTTTTACATAAATATAGGGATTTGTTGGTGGTTTTTAAACTTTTAGTGCTATATTTATGATCTTATTAGTGTTGGTTTTTTCACAGACTGACGTTATAGGCAAGTTTAAAAACCAAGACGGTCTGCGGAAGCCAAAGGACTGACCACCCAATGTGACAGAAAATAAAAATAAAAAAGTGGAGACCAGAACCCACTCTAAAAAACGAGCCTATATCCGAAAAGCCATATGAGTAGAAGTAGGATTACAATTAAAAAAAAGAAAAATGATCAAAAAAACAAACATTTCAGTTTTGCTATTAGCTTTAATTTGCTCTTTCTTAATATCCAGTTGCGCTAAGTCATTACTAATTTCAAATGGCGCAAGGGATAATAAACCTCTTATTTTTAATAATGAGTATAAGACTTCAAATCTTGAAGAGATAGTAGTTGAAGGTTCGGCATTTTGTGGTATCCCTAGTTTCTCCAAAAATAATAAGAACAATCATAAAAATGGTTTTATGTTTACATTTAATGGTGTTGAATTAGGTGGAACAAAGCGAGTATTGCCTATATTAACCTTAATAGGGTATTCATTTGTTAGCCAAATGGCTATTCAAAGAGTTTTTGGTCAGAAATCAGAAACAATAAATTATGGATATGGACCAGAAACCTTTAAAACTGGGGAATATAGAATTGGGTTCATTCCTTCATATATAATTGGTTTACCTGTAGCCGGAATGTTAAATAATCTCACTTGGAATAATTCAGCGCTAAGTGGAGCTTCCGCAACCCTTAAATATCGCCTTGTCTCTGATAATCCTAATGTTGATTTATTTTACTATCCGAAATACGAGATAAATAAGAAAAATGTATTTTCCGAAGAGGAAATTAAACTTAAATACTTATTTGTTCAAGATGCAACCTTAAAAGCCAGAGTTTCTGGAGCTACGTTGATTCATAAATAAGAAACCAGCCCATAACATTTAGCTAACTAGCAGAAAAAAGTCAAAAAAAAGAGTCCACTACGTGGGCTCTTTTTTGTTAGTTGGTGTTGACCGATTGCTTTTTCTTTTTATAGGTGATAAAGTAACTCAAATCTCTTTTTTCATTTCTTCTTCGATTCTCCATTGTTCATTTTACTTCGCAAACCATTTAAATAAGATAAAAATAAAGTTTCAAAAACACTTTGGGATTAAAAGCAGGTCTGCCTTCTGTTTTCAAGGTAGCTATCTCAAAACCCAATTTTTCAAGTTCCAATTACTCCACAAACGCATCGACAAAGCGAACAGCATCTTCTAAATAAATATACGGGATTTGTAGCTCGTTTTCGAACTTTTAATTACTATATTTATAAACTAATTAGTGTGTTTTTTTTTCAGACTGTAGTTGCGCAACATTATTAAAACAAGCAAAATGATAAATTCCACAAAACAATTAAATGAAATTGTAAGAAACTTCTCCAAAGACAATGCAGTTACGAGCGTCAGTCAATTAGCAGCGATTATTGACTTATGTTCAAAAGCTGGAATAAGATTTTCTGTTGACGTAAATTATGACGCAGTATTTTCATCATTCAAAACAAATAAATTTCCTGAATGGAATACGGAAATCACAAACCTTGAAATAGAATCACTTGCTAACCAAAGTAAGTATGAAGAAGCCGCTTCAAAACGTGAAGAAACGTTAATAGTAAAAAACGAAATCCATAGACGTTTAAGACTTGAAAAATATGGAACTGAAGATTGGTTTATAGAAAAATCAGAAAGTGAAATATTCTTTTTACCAACAGAAATAGCAGTTATTGACAGTTTAATTACTGGCTATAATGTTTGAAAAACAACATTGCATAATAGTTAAACAGCGTGTAAGCAATATTCTCCGAATTTGTATTTAAATTCGGAAAGTTCGGAAAAAATTTTATTCATTATCAGCAAGTTCTTACGGTATTTAAGCGTTTGTATTGGTTGACCATTGAGTTTGGTTTACTAATAGAAAAAGTATTAAAGTATATGGTGCAGGAATTATTTCTTCCTTTGGAGACAAGAACTTAAAGTAAAGCATTTAAACTTTCATAATGAAATGTTGCTGAACAAGAGTTTTAAAAAAGATGCACTGCCGGAAGAATATTTTGTGTTCGAATCCTACCATTAATGATTTAAATCGATTAATATTGCATAAAACCTTTTAAATAAAAAATATGAGTTGGTTAATTAATAATAACAAGTTAGAGAAAGAATTTGTATTGAATTCATTTTCGGAAATAATAGAGAAGTTAAAAGAGGTATGCATAATTGCCGATTTACTAAAACACCATCCTGATTTTTTAGTGTATGATTATAAAAAAATAAAATTCTCATTATGCACCCATGATAATGGAAATAAGGTGACAGAAAAAGACTATGTGTTGGCGGAGAGATTGGATGATGTTTTTTTAATCAACAGTTGATTATTTCATGCAAATTGATATCTTTAAATAAGTGAAACAAAAGTAGATGCATCATGTTTAAAAATATACTATTTACTAGTACAAAGAATAAATGTCCAAGATGTCACCAAGGAAATGTATTTATTTCAAATAAAGTATTTGATTTAAAAAAATTCGATAAAATGAATGAAACATGCAGTCATTGCGATCTCAAATTCGAAAAAGAATCTGGTTTTTTCTATGGGGCAATGTTTGTAAGTTACGCCATCATGGTAGCATGGTTCATCACGACATGGGTGCTCAACATCATTCTTTTTAAATTAAGCACCTACTCTTATTTAGGATTTGTATCTTTGATCAGCATTCTTCTAAGCACGATTACTTTTAGAACTTCGAGGTTGATTTGGATTAGCTTTTTCACAAAATATGGTGGAAAATAAAAAACATTAAAAAATTATCAAAAATGAAAAAATATCTTTTAGTACCTTTTATTGGACTAGCAATAATCTTCACAAGTTGCACAAATGGACAATTATCTAAAACCAATCTTTCGCCTGAAGATTTCCTAAAAAAAATAACAGAATTACCAAATGCACCCATCATCGATGTGCGAACCTCTGGTGAATTCGAAGGTGGACATATTGCGAATGCAAAAAACATTGATTGGAATGGAACCACTTTTGATTCACAAATAGCGGATTTTGACAAAACTCAACACATCTTTGTGTATTGCTTAAGTGGCGGAAGAAGTGGTTCTGCTGCCTCTCAAATGCGTTCAGCTGGTTTTAAAGAAGTCTATGAATTGAACGGAGGATTGATGAATTGGAAAAGCGCTAATCTTCCAGAAACAACTGAAGTTGGCAGTGCACCAAAAAGCGATGGTATGACGAAAGCTGAATTTGACAAACTCGTGAATTCTGAAAAATTAGTTTTATTTGATTTTTATGCTGAATGGTGTGGCCCTTGTAAAAAAATGGCGCCTTTTTTGGAAGAAATATCAAAAGAAATGTCTGACAAAGTAACGATTATTCGAATAGACGTGGACAAGAACCCATTGATTGCTGACGAATTAGCAATAGAAGGTTTACCCACCTTATTATTGTTCAAAGGAAATAAAAACACTTGGAAAAATCTTGGTTTTCTCACTAAAGAGGAAATAGTGGAACATTTAAAATAAAATCAAAAATCACGAGTGGGTACTTACCCCTTTTTTAAATTCTTTGTTGTATATTTGGATTGTAAAGTGAGATAGCTTTTTATGTCAGCTGGTCCCTTATCTTTTAAACGATACGAATGAAAATTTTAAAATTTATAGTAATTATCCCTATTTTACTTATGCACTTTGCGTGCGGTGATAGTTCTACTTCCAATGCAGCAGAAAATATTCCACAAGATTGGAGTCTTTTTGATCAAAAAGATTATTCTATACACTATCCAAATACCTGGACACTTGATAAATCGGGTGAAATTGGAACTTCATTTGTTCTATTTTCGCCACTCGATTCAAAAAATGATGTATTCAAAGAAAATGTAAATCTGTTGATTCAAAAATTTCCTGGACAAGAAATAAGTTTAGAAGACTACACAAATTTATCTGTCGAGCAGATTAAAAAGATGCTCCCGAATTCTAAAATTATAGAAAATCAACGATTAACGTCAAATGATAAAGAATTTTCAAAAGTAATTTACACAGGGAAACAAGGGCAGTTTGATTTGAAATTTGAACAATATTTTTGGGTTGGAAAGGAAAAAGCATATGTTCTCACGTTTACGACCGAAGAGAATGAATATGCCAATTACAAATCCATTGGAGAGAAAATTCTGAACAGTTTTCACATTAAATAAGTCCTACTAAAAATAAAAAAGAATGAAAAAGTCAATTTCTCTTTTCGTCAGTATATTTTCGCTAACAATAGCGCTGCATTCTTTTGGCCAATCAACTGACGTAACATGTAATCCTATTTCAACATTGATTAATGGTGCATATCAATCTAAAAATTTACGTCTCCAAGAGACAAGTAAAAATAGTATTCAAGCGATCACTATTAATTCGAAGGAATATGCATTTAAACCTGTAGATTCTGTTTTTGAACTCGACTTATCTGACTTGAAGGTTGGTCAAAAGTACACAGTAAAAATCACGTATTGTGAAAGTAAAGATGCACCTTACAAAATTTTAAATCCAGAAGCGTTAAAGTGATTTTCTTACCGTAGTAATACAAAATACACATCCAGAAACGGTTGAAATATCTTTTGACTTATTTACTTTATTTTAGTACCTTTAAACCTATTTAAGTATAGAAATGGAAATCGTACTAATTTCTTTTGTTGCTCTCTTTGCATCGTTGCTTACCTTCTTTTCCGGCTTTGGATTAGGCACTATCCTCTCCCCTTTTTTAGCTATCTTTTTTCCTATAGAAATAGCGATTGCATTAACAGGAATAGTACATCTTCTCAATAATTTCTTTAAAATCGCCTTAATTGGGAAAAATATTCATTGGAGAATCGGTCTTAGATTTGGCATCACTGCAGTAATCGGGGCGTACCTTGGAGCCGAATTACTCACGCATGTCAATGAAGAAATCATCCTTTATAGTTATAGAATCGGAGAAAAAGAATTTTCCATAACACTGATAAAATTGATTATTTGTTTTCTAATTATTGCTTTCTCACTTTTTGAAATTCTCCCGCGTTTAAAAAATATTCAATTCTCAGAAAATAAAAGTTTTCTAGGTGGATTAATTATCGGTTTCTTTGGAGGATTATCTGGTAATCAAGGTGCTTTGAGAAGTGCATTTCTAATTCGTTATAAATTGACAAAAGAAAGCTTCATTGCAACAGGTGTATTAATTGCTTGTTTTATCGACATTACTCGACTTTCAGTATATTTCAATGGGATTTCAAATATCAACGTCTTAGATAAATTACCTCTGCTGATATCAGCTGTATTGTCCGCTTCTGCAGGGGCATACGTTGGAAGTAAACTGTTAAAAAAAGTGACACTTTCCTTTGTTCAAAACATAGTAACCGTAATGATTTTACTACTCGCTCTTCTCATTGGGTTTGGTATTATCTAAAATTAAAAAAAATGAAGATGTACAAAGGTCCTGGAGGAACTGGGATTTTAAAATACTCTATTCCTGTCGATAAAAAAGGTAATTTTTATGCTACTGGTGGTGTTGATTTTGGTTCTGGCCTTTATCCTTCCGTGCAAGGAGCGACAACCGTTCACCATATGAGTTCGCCTATAATGACTGGACAATGCAATAGTTGTCACAATGTGTCAACAGCAAAAATTTGGGCAAATTAATCAGTTTTAGGAAATCTACAGCGTAAAAGTTCACTTTCAAGGTTTTAGTATAGTAGTTTCTGTTTTTTTAGTAGTTATAAATCGATGATTTTCCAACAAGAAAGATTGTTAATTATTCTGCGCTAAATCATTGATTTTTCAAACATATTAATCTAAATTTGCACTGTTTCAAACTAAAAATGAAACTTTACAATTATGGCAGATTTTACATACCAAGATCCTTATACAATACTGAGAGATTCAACCGAATATAGAAAAATTTCTTCTGACTTTGTGACCGTAGAAAAATGTGGAAACCGAGAGATTTTAACAATTGATCCAAAAGCGTTAGAATTTCTTGCTGAAAAAGCATTAGCGGATGTTTCATTTTATCTAAGAACTTCTCATTTAGAAAAATTGAATGCGATTTTACAAGATCCTGAAGCGACTGATAATGATTGTTTTGTTGCCTATAATTTATTACAAAATGCCGTTATCGCTGCCGAAGGTCAACTTCCTTCTTGTCAAGATACCGGAACGGCAATAGTACTGGCAAAAAAAGGGGAAGATGTATATACGGGAACGGATGATGCTGAATTTTTATCGAAGGGAATTTTCAATACGTTTCAGGAACGAAATCTTCGCTATTCGCAAGTAGTTGCCTTAAACATGTTTGAAGAAAAGAATTCGGGTTCAAACCTTCCTGCTCAAATTGACATTTACGCAAAAAAAGGCATGCAATATGAATTCTTATTTTTAGCAAAAGGTGGCGGATCAGCAAATAAAACGTTCTTGTATCAAAAAACTAAATCGCTTTTAAATGATAAATCACTAGAGGAATTTGTACGTGAAAAAATAAAAGATTTAGGAACTTCTGCTTGCCCTCCGTATCATTTGGCTTTTGTAGTTGGTGGAACTTCTGCTGAAGCGAATTTAGCTGCAGTAAAAAAGGCTTCTGCGGGTTATTTCGATGAACTTCCAACGGAAGGAAATATGAATGGTCAGGCTTTTCGTGATTTAGAATGGGAGAAAAGAATTCACTTAATCTGCCAAGAAAGTATGATTGGAGCTCAATTTGGGGGGAAATATTT
>CAMDAO010000083.1 GCA_945888595.1 Chryseobacterium gleum
TTAAGGCTTTGTAAGGTAAATTCGTTAACGAAAACAGAATTAATTTCAATAGGGTTTTGATATCAATTTAAATATGTTACTTTTGAGTAGATAAATATATTTCATGTGAAATAAGTCAGAAAGCGAAAAACTTCATAAAAAATGATGAATTTCAACAAGGCGATTTCATTTTTTATATAAAAACAAAAAAAAACATATGAATATTTCAATCATCCTACTTAGCATTTGTGTACTAATTTTAGTTTCCTCTTTCATTACAGTTCAGCAGGGAACTATTGCCGTAATGACTGTTTTCGGAAAATATAGAAGGATCTTAAGTCCCGGATTAAATCTAAGAATTCCTATCATTGAAAAAGTTGAAAAGAGAATCTCTATCCAGAATCGAGCATTGGAAATGGAATTTCAGGCAATTACACAAGACCAAGCAAACGTCTATTTTAAAGCAATGTTGGTATATTCTGTTTTAAATGCAGATGAGGAAACAATAAAAAATGTTGCTTTTAAATTTGTGAATGATCAAAATTTTACTCAGGCTTTAATCCGAACGATTGAAGGTTCTGTTCGTGGTTTTGTTGCCACTAAAAAACAGGCAGAAATTTTATTACTTCGAAGTGAAATTGTCAATGATGTTAAAGAAACAATTGACAATACTTTAGAAAGTTGGGGTTTTCATTTAATTGATTTACAGTTGAATGATATTACTTTTGATGAAGAAATTACCACTTCTATGGCAAAAGTTGTAGCGTCTAACAACTTAAAAGCCGCTGCAGAAAATGAAGGTCAGGCTTTATTAATCACTAGAACAAAGGCCGCAGAAGCGGAAGGAAATAGTATTAAAATTGCTGCAACAGCAGAACGTGAAGCATCTCAATTAAAAGGACAAGGTATTGCGTTATTTCGTGAAGAAGTGGCAAAAGGAATGAGTGAAGCTGCCTTAAAAATGCGTGAAGCAAATTTGGATACTTCTTTAATTTTGTTTTCCATGTGGACTGAATCAGTAAAAGAATTTGCTGAAAAAGGAAAAGGAAATGTTATTTTCTTAGATGGTTCGACCGATGGAATGCAAAGTACAATGAATAAAATTATGGCCATGGATCAATTGAAAACGATTAATAAAAAGATATAAGACTAGAAGATTCAAGACTGCAAGATTCAAGACTGCAAGATTCAAGACTTATAATACAACAATTATCAAGTCTAAAACCCCATAGTGCAGCAGTCTACTGTCTAAAAATCTTGAATCTTAATTTTCTTTTTTATACTTTTCTTCATACGTTTCAATCCAGTCGTTAACAGAAATTTTTGACATTAATTCTCCTATTAAATCAAAGGGTATGTCAGTCATTTTTTTGAAACGGACACAACTCTTTCCCATATCTAATTTTGCGCTGGAATGTTGAGGGAATTCGGAAACAAACCATTCATATATTTTTGGGTTTGCATACAAGCCCATGTGATAGAAAGCGATAAAGTTTTTTTGTGAAGCAATATTCGCAAAGGGAAGTGGTAGTTTTGGAGTACAGTGATAACCTGCGGGATAAATAGAATGCGGGACAACATAGCCAATCATTCCATATCCGATTTGTTCAGAAAAACCTTTCGGTAAATTTTTAAGAATTATTTCTCTTAATTTCTGAATTACTTCTTTTCTGTCTTCCGGTAATTCTTGTATGTATTCATCCACTGAACTAGCTTTGCTCTGCATTTCTTTTTTTTTCAAATATACTTTTTAATTGGCAATTTCCTATTTTACCCGGCCCAACTTTCGCGATCTAAACTTCTAAATTGAATTGCTTCAGCTAAATGCATAGCTTCTATGGTTTCAGATTTTTCCAAATCGGCAATTGTACGGGAAACTTTTAATATTCTATCATAAGCGCGCGCTGAAAGACCTAGCTTGTCCATCGCATTTCGTAAGATTATTCCGCCTGCTTCGTTTATTTTACAATGTAGTTGAATGTCTTTACTTTCCATTTGAGCATTGCAATGAACCCCTTTTTGTTTGGTAAAACGTTTTTCTTGAATTAATCTCGCTTCAATTACCCTTGTTCGAATTTCTTCACTTCCTTCATCTGGGCAGTCATGCGCTAGCTCATCATAGGTCACAGGCGTCACTTCGACATGTAGATCAATGCGGTCGAGCAGAGGGCCTGAGATACGGTTTAAATATTTTTGTACAATTCCAGGTCCGCAAACGCACGCTTTATCGGGATGATTGTAGTATCCACACGGGCAAGGATTCATGGCGGCTACTAGCATAAATCCGGCAGGGAAATCAATCGAAAAACGTGCTCTTGAGATAGTGACATTTCTATCTTCTAAGGGTTGACGCATGACTTCCAAAACTGTTCGTTTGTACTCAGGAAGTTCATCTAGAAATAAAACACCGTTGTGTGCTAATGAAATTTCCCCTGGCTGCGGATAACTTCCTCCACCGACAAGGGCTACGTCAGAAATCGTGTGATGTGGTTTTCGAAAAGGTCGTTGGGTAATCAATCCACTTTCTTTTCCAATTTTTCCTGCAACACTATGAATTTTAGTGGTTTCCAATGATTCTTCTAAGGTCATAGGAGGTAAAACAGTAGGAAGTCTTTTAGCTAGCATTGACTTCCCTGATCCTGGAGGGCCTATCAAGAGTACATTATGTCCGCCAGAAGCAGCGATTTCGAAAGATCGTTTAATATTTTGTTGACCTTTAACATCTCGGAAATCGACTTCAAATTCATTTAATTTTTGTCTAAATTCTTTTTCGATATCGACAACAGTTGGAGCAACTTCTGTTTCATGGTTCAAAAATTTCACAACTTCATCGAGAGAAGACATTCCGTAAATGTTTAATCCATCTACTACCGCTGCTTCTATTGCATTTTCTTTTGGTAGAATAATCCCTTTAAATCCTTCTTTTTTTGCCTGGATTGCAACAGGTAGAATCCCTTTTAAAGGCTTTAAACTGCCATCTAAGGAGAGTTCTCCTAATATTATATAGTCATTCAAGCGATCACACAATACTTGTTCACTCGCAGCTAAAATCCCAACAGCGATAGAAAGATCAAAAGTAGAGCCTTCTTTGCGAATATCTGCAGGAGCCATATTGACTGTAATTTCTTTTCCCGGAAATTTCAAGTTATTGTTTTTAAAAGCAGCTTTAATTCTTTGCTGACTTTCCTTGACAGCACTATCTGGTAATCCGACTAAAAAAAAGTTGATTCCAATTCCTAAATTTACTTCTACTGTGATGGTGGTGGCATCGATTCCGAAAACCGCACTGCCATAGGTTTTTACTAACATATTTGAGTTTCATTTTTAACGTTACTCTCTTGAAGTTAGTCAAATAGTTGAATTAATACACTAGTTAATTATTTTTTTTTATTTTTTATTTTGTAGGTATAGGGCATGCCCTATACCTACAAAAAAAATAAAAAAAACCGATACTCCAAAGAATACCGGTTTCAAAATATGTTTTATAAAAGAATTAACGTTTGTGCATTCCTTCAGAAGAAACAGTCAATTTTTTTCTACCTTTTTGACGACGTGCAGCTAATACTCTACGTCCATTTTTAGTAGCCATTCGACTACGGAAACCGTGTTTATTTCTTCTCTTTCTTACTGACGGTTGAAACGTTCTTTTTGTCATGATCTATATACTTTAGTCTTGTGTTCCTTAAAATTCGGAATGCAAAGATAAGTATTTTTTCTATTATTCAAAGAGATTGAATAAAAATATCAAAAAAAAGTACTAGTTCCGATGAAGTAAAGCTATTTTTGTATAAAATTTAAAAAGATGTTGGGTCCTAAGAAAGGCAAAGAACCGAAAATAAAATTAACAAAAGAAAGCTATCAAAAGGCCCGTGGACTTTTTTCCTATTTGAAACCGTACCGCGTGATGTTTATCATTGGATGGCTTTTCTTGGTTATTTCTTCTATTTCTATGATTCTTTTCCCTTATTTAATGGGTCAATTGATCGGCAGTTCTGGGGCAAAAGCTTCATCGATGGAGGATTCGATGTCATTATTGAATTTAGACAATGTCAATTCGGTGGTAATGATGTTATTTCTGCTGTTTGGAATTCAATCTATATTTTCGTACTTCAGGGTTGTTATTTTTACAAATGTTACCGAAAATACGCTGAGAGATATCCGGAAATCTGCTTTTGAGAGATTGATATATATGCCAATGGATTTCTTTAATCAGAATAAAGTTGGAGAATTAACAAGTAGAATCTCAGCAGATATTTCTCAAGTGCAGGAAACTTTACGAACAACCATTGCAGAGTTTTTTAGGCAAGTCATTACCATTATCGGATCGATCATTTTATTGTTATTTATTTCTTGGAAACTCGCATTAATAATGGTAGCTACAGTTCCTGTGATGGCGATTATTGCCGTATTTTTTGGACGATTTATCAAGAAATTATCAAAGCAAGCACAAGATTTTTCAGCAGAATCCAATTCAATCGTGGAAGAAGCATTGATGGGTATTTCAAATGTTAAATCGTTCACCAATGAATTGTTTATACTGGGGAAATATCAAAAATCAATAGATGAAATTCGCGCATTGAATGTTAAAAGTGGGATGTGGCGAGGATTATTTGTTTCGTTTATCATTTTTTGCATGACAGGCGCAATCGTCTTTATTGTTGGACAAGGAGTGTTAATGACGCAAGGTGCACATCCAGAATTGTCGGTGAAAGAATTTTCTGCTTTTATGCTGTATACTATAATGATGGTCGCTTCTGTTGGTTCGGTTCCAGATTTATATGCTGGAATTCAAAAAGCAATCGGAGCGAGTGAAAATATAATGAAAATCATTCAACAATCGAGCGAAAAAGATCTTCATTTGGGAAGTCAAAAACCAAAACTTAGTGGAAAAGTTCATTTTGAAAACACGTGTTTTTCATATCCTCAGCGTGCTGACATAGAAGTCTTAAAAGGAATTACTTTTACAGCAAATTCAAATGAAACCATCGCTTTGGTAGGATCTTCAGGTGCTGGAAAATCAACTATTTCTTCGCTGCTTTTAAACTATTACTCCGTTTCTGAAGGGGCGATTTTATTTGACGATGTTAATTCTAAAGATATCGATACGGAATACCTGCGAAGTCATATGGCGATTGTGCCTCAAGAGGTTATTTTATTTGCTGGAACCATTCAAGATAATATTGAATTTGGTAGACCTGGAGCCAATGCTGAGGATGTTGAATTGGCAGCGAAACAAGCGAATGCACTAGAATTCATTAATTCTTTTCCGGAAGGAATGAAAACGCAGGTAGGAGATAGAGGTATTCAACTTTCTGGCGGGCAAAAACAGAGAATTGCAATTGCTAGAGCAATACTAAAAAATCCTACTATTTTAATTCTGGATGAAGCTACTTCCGCTTTGGATTCTGAATCAGAAAGATTGGTACAAGATGCTTTGGATAAATTAATGATCGGTCGTACTTCTTTTGTGATTGCTCATCGATTATCTACCATTCGTAAAGCAAACAAAATTTTAGTCTTGAATCAAGGTTTAATTGCTGAATCTGGAACACATGAGGAGCTAATTCAATTAAAAGGGCTCTATGCAAATTTAGTTGAATTACAAGGCGTTGAAAGCGAAAGTATCTCTTAATTCAGTTAGTTTGTGGAAAAAAAATGAGATGTAAATTCTTTTATTTTTTTTGAGAAATAAAATAAAAATAGGATTCTAATCATCACTTTCTCAATAATTTCTTGATTTCAAAAGCAAATCATAGGTTATAATCTTAGATTTCAAAAAACGCATTATTTTTATACGTTTTATTCTTTTTGTATTTCACATATCCGAGCTGATTTGTAATTAATTGCGTTGAATTAATAGTGAAATCGGGAGTGTTGGTGTGATGATGACCATATAGCCAATAATCAATGTTTGATGCATGGATAAACTCAAATAACTCTGTTGCAAAACCTTGATTTACTTTACTCGTAGCATGCTGTTCTGGGTAATTCATGAATGTTGGGACATGATGACTTATGACTACATTTTTTTCAGTCTCATTTTTTGCAACTGTCTTTCTGATGAATTCAAAACAGGTGTCATGTAAGTCATTAAATTTCTGAATTTTCAAATTTCCACCTTGATCTCGTATTGCTGTGAAGTCAGACAATGTGTTTTGAATTATAAATTGATGTTCAACACTTATTTTACTCCAAAGTGTACAGAAAATGAAATTGACATCTTTTATTTTTTGTTCATAATTATTGACTAAGAAGAGATTAGCATGTATTTTCTCACAGAAAGAAGAAGAACGATTGTTGATGTCAGAGCCGTAATATTCGTGGTTTCCTGGAATCCAAAATACTTTTTCAAAGGAACTGGAAAGCAGATCAAGAAAATCTTTGTGTTCATTTAGTTGCGTGAAAGGGAGAATATCTCCAGCAAGTACTAAAATTTCTCCCACGGGAATGATAGGATGATTTTTGATGAATTCACGATTATGAGGAAATTCTAAATGTAGATCTGAACAGTATTGAATTTTCATTTATCAACAGGGATTATTCAAAAAAAAACACCTTATTTCTAAAGTGCTTTTCAAAATTAGTTACTGATTAATGTTGATGACCGTGAACACCATGTGCGTGACCATGTTCTAATTCTTCCGCTGAAGCAGGGCGAACTTCAAGAACAACTCCTTCAAAATGTAAATCCATTTCAGCTAAAGGATGATTGAAATCCATTTTTACTAGATCCTCTTTAATTTCAAGAACCAATCCTCTCAGATGATTTCCTTCATTATCTGACATTGGCACCAAAGCACCTACAAAAATTTCATTTTCTCTTAATTCCCCTGATTCATCATGGAAAACATCAATAGGCATCATGACGATTTGCTCATCATTTCGAGTACCATAAGCATTTTCAGCAAGAATAGTAAAATCAAAAGTATCACCCGTGTTTTTATTTCGAAGAAGATTCTCAAATTCAGGGATTACTGCCCCAACTCCAAATAAAAATAACATCGGATTTTCAGTTGTAGTTTCTTCAATTTTGTTTCCAGTTTTACCGTCACTTAGCTTGTAACTTAAGGAAACAACCATGTTTTCGTCAATTGCCATAATTTCTTTCTTAAAATTTGAAGTTGCAAAGATAGATATAAATAAGTGTCAGGTACTTTAATCTTGTCCTTTTTGTTTGTTTAGTGCGATGAATATCATAAAGAAAGATTAAATGCTAAACTTTTAGCTTACTGCATTTTTACTCACTAAAAGTGACATGGTTGAATGTGATATTTTCATTCAAAGATTAATTTCCCAGTCGAATTTAAATTCTCGTTCACGATTTCTGGAGGATTTCCTTTTAAATAGATATTTCCTTCACCCTCAATTTTATAAATGAGTTTTTGCAGGCAATTTATTTTGCAATCCCCTTTGGATGAGTTAACAACCGTTGCATAATTGGTTATAAAATTACTTGCATCCACAGCCATTAAAGCAACGTTAAAGAATTGAAGACTATTGGTTGTGCCTGCTAATTTTATTTGTCCTCCACATGGGAAATTATTCCAATATGTAAACGAATTACAGTTGATTTGAAGTTCTGCCTCATTCAATTTACTCGCCATAACCAGAGTGAAAGTATCCGTTTGTAAGGCATTTATACTTTCGATTCTGCAGGTTTCGTTCGCAATTAATGCAGAGAGTTTTTTAAGCGTTAGAAACACACTTATTTTATTATTTCCGGGATGCATCCAATTTCCTTTGTAGTTGTTTTTTAAGGTTAAAGCATTATTCTCATTGGTAATACTTATTTTTTCTAAGATTTTTCTTGCCCCATTTATCTGAATTTTATTTTCAGTTCCTTGCGTTAAATAAACTTTGAAAACACTATTTAATCGCAATGTATCAAAATCGCCTAAATTCTGCTCCATCGATATTTGCTCCATTTGCTTTTTACAGGAATTTGAAATTACTGCCATTAGTGCGAAAAAAAACAGAATCTTTATTTTCATCTTTTTTTAGTAAAATAATAACCAATTCCAATTTCTGGATAATCAAGAATATTGGCATGTGATTTCATTGAAACACTTAGTAAGAAGTGATCAAATTTCCACCGTAAAATCCCTCTATTATACATTCTTTTTTGGTTAAAATGATCTGTCAAACCTACATATAATCCTTCCTGCAAAATAAAACTGAAACGATTGTAAACGATTTCTTGAGAAATATGGACGCCAGAACGTAAATCATAAATAGGCTGATATACTTCACTATTTGGTGTATTCATTTCTACTTTTGTCGATGAATCGTAGAATAGATCTAAACCCGCTCCCACATGGAATTTTCTTTTCCAATGAAATTTATATTCTGTCGAAATAGAGGACGTAAAATAGGCAGTTAACTGAAGTGCCCTTGTATGTTTGCCCCCTGCTGCATAGATAAATGCAAATTCATGCTGTGGTATATGTTTATCTTTTTCTAATTTTTTAAACTCTGTTTGTTCACCTAAGGCATAATTGAATCCAGCGTATGCGGTGAATAAATTGATTCCTAAATTCGGCTCAGCCATATTGGCATTTGAAAAATGGGTGAATGATAGTCCACTGTTTAATGATAGTTTGTCAGTTAATTTAATCTTAGTTCCCAGTTTTACGTTGAAGTGAATGTTAAGATGTGAGCCAATTGAAATGTTTTCATAATTGGAATTAATATCGAATTTTTTTGTTGCATATCCTATTCCGATCCCAAATTGATGCGTTAATTGAAAACTTTTTTTACGAATTAGATAGGTCTGAACAAAAGGGAATAGCCCCATTTCGTAGCCAAAAATATTTTTATTTCCAAGGGTTGTAAAAGAATAGGTAATTCCGTATTCAGGATACTTGTATATATTTTCCCAAAGTGTTTTTCCTGTTGTTTTTTTGATCAAACTTAGTTCTCCACCGACTGCTGGTTTATTTATTAAATAAATTAAATCTTTGTATTCTGGTAGAACAAATCCATAATGGATATCCCCGCGAATTAAAGAGTTTTTGAAGAAAGAGGTTTGAGAAGTACTCGTATATGAGACCTGAAGTGCAATGAAAAAAAATAATATTTTGATCGAATAGTTCAGTGTTTGTTATTTTTGATTTAAAGATATGAATTTTGGATGATATAAGGTGTTTAAGGGCATATAAGAGGGGAGATTGAATGTGTGTGCTAATGATTTTTTGAACCATATAAGGAATATAAGGGCATATAAGGGTGGAGTTTGAATTCTGTAGTACCTATGCTGACCTAAAACCTAAAACCTAACACCCAATACCTAACACCTACTATCAAAATTTCACTTAATTCTTTTATGTTTTTTCAATAAAGTTGCGAATGCTAGTTCTTGTTTTTTAAGTTCATTTTCCAAATCAGCGATTGATTCTAATTGTGTTGAATTTGGTTTTGATTCCATTGAACAAAAAGTACTGTAAAGTCCAGTCACTCTTTCTTTTAATCTTTCCTCATCGGCAAAAATGGACGTATTTTTCGTAGCCAATAATTCAGCTCTAATTTTCTCTAAATCTGTATGAAATAATTTAAGATTTTTATTCGACTTAAAAGCGATTGAATCTTTTTTCACTTCGTTTTTGTAAAAAGTAACCGAATCTATTAACCTGGAGACATTATTGTATAATTGAAGTAACTTCATCGAATTATCATACACCAATTTTCTGTCAGAAAGGGCGTAATCAGTATTTTGCTCATCGTGGATACAATTTACTTTTCCTAAATATTCTTTGTCTTTTAATACTAATTTAATAGTGTACGTTCCGGGTAAAACCATGGGAGCAATAAATCCTGCTTCATCCATTTTTGTTCCACCAGAAGACACTTTAGGAGGAACACTTCTTAAATTCCAGCTCACTTTGTTTATTCCTTTTCTAATTCCAGCGGGCATTGATTGAATTAATTTTCCATTTGCGTCATAGATTTCAATAGTTGCTTTTCCTGCTGATAATCGTTCTTTCAAGTAATAATCGATCGTAGGGGTGAAGTCAGGATTCCACGTTGACCATCCACCAGAAACGGTTGGACCACCATACCCATATTTACCGTTATTTAAAGTAATATCGGGAGTAGGAAATAGATAAATATCTTTCTCCCAAACATCTTTCGATAAATTGCGAATTGTTCTTATATCATCTAAAATAAAGATTCCTCTGCCATGAGTAGCAACCACCAAATCATGTGTTTTAGGATGAATTTTCAAATCACGAACCAATGCAAATTCTGGAATTTTATTTTTCATTTTGAACCAGGTTTCACCTCCATCTAGCGTTGCAAATAAGCCCATTTCGGTTCCTAGAAACAATAAGTTTTTATTGATAAGATCTTCTTTTATTTTGTGAGCAAAACTGGTAAATTCTTTGCTAGATAATTTTTTCCACGTTTTCCCCAAATCCGTACTTTTCGCTAAATATGTAGAATGATCTCCATACATATGATTTTCAAAAGTTACATACACCGTATTTTTGTCAAATTTTGAAGGTTCAATGCTACTTACCCACGCTTGCTTAGCGATACCACATTTTGCTACATTATTTGCCACATTTGTCCATGTTAATCCTCCATCTGCTGTAACTTGAAGATTACCATCATCTGTTCCGGCCCAAATCATGTTTTCATCTAAAGGAGA
>CAMDAO010000084.1 GCA_945888595.1 Chryseobacterium gleum
CTTTTTATGTAGCTAATCATTTCAAGCCTGATACATTAGACAAAAACATGGGACAAATTATTGCATCAAATTCGATCGTTTATTTGGATTCCTTGTCTAAACAAGAAAAAATAGCGGCTTGTATCACTGTTTCCTCACACATTCGAAGATTAAATCAAAATCTACAAGGTCAACATGATTTCATGGAAACCCTTCATAAAAATGCTGATTTATATTACATAGGTTTTCACCGGAAATTTGCGTTGACATATGCTATTATCGTTCTGTTTTTTATAGGAGCACCGCTTGGGGCAATTATTAGAAAAGGAGGCTTTGGGACACCCTTAGTTTTAGCTGCTCTTTTATTCATGTTGTATTTTGTCTTATTAAGCATTGGTGAAGGATTAGCCATGGAAAATATGGTCAGCCCATTTGTAGGAATGTGGTTTGCCCCTCTTGTTTTAACACCTCTAGCGATACTGTTAATGAGAGCCGCAGCTAATGACTCTCAAATATTTAACATGGAGGTTTATTCAAAAATAATCGCTAGGTTCAAAAGAAAAAAATGAAAATAGTTTACATCAGTAATAAGCCTATTTACCCGCTGCTTGATGGAGGCTGTATTGCTATGAATCAATTTTTAAAATGTCTATTGACTGCAGGATTTGATGTTAAACATTTTACTTTATCTACACAAAAACATCCATTCTCTGTTGATCAATATCCTGAAAAACTATCTTCCATTATTCGACCTGAAACTGTAAAAATAGATACGCGCATAAAACCGCTTAAAGCACTGACTTATTTAGTGAAAAATGGTTCTTATAATATGGATCGGTTTACAGATTCTACCTTTAAAAAGCTAATTAGCGAGTACATTTCCACGAATAAAATAGATGTTATAATTCTAGAAAGTATTTATTTAGCGGGATATGTCTCAGCCATTCGGAAATATTCAGCAGCTAAAATAATCGTAAGAACACACAATGTAGAATATTTAATTTGGGAACGTTTAGCAAAAAACGAAACTTCATTTCTCAAGCGATTATACTTCAAAAAATTAGCGAAAGATTTAAAAAAATCAGAATTAAAATATTTACAGGTAGTGGATGGCATTGCATGTATTTCTCGAGATGATACATTCACTTTTCAGAAAAATGGAATCACTACTCCCATGGCTACTATCTTTGTCGCCATCGAAAAGCAAGAAAAATCAATCGATTATACCACTGACTCATTCTACCACATCGGTTCGATGAATTGGTCGCCCAACCTAGAAGCGGTAAATTGGTTAGTGACCTCCATATTCCCTGCTATTCGAAAAGAAGTGCCGAATGCTAAATTATATTTAGCGGGATCTTTCATGCCAAAAGAGTTTGTGACGGACGCCACAAAAGGTATTGAGGTCGTCGGATTTGTCGACAATGTTTCTGACTTCATGACGACCAAAGGAATCATGTTAGCGCCCTTAAAATCAGGATCAGGAGTTCGGATAAAAATTTTAGAAGGAATGAGTTTTGGCGTTCCAATTATAACTACTGAAATTGGAGCTGAAGGTATCAATGGACAAAATGGAACGGATCTATTTATTGCTAAAAATGAAGCTGAATTTATACAAGCGGCTATTTCTTTGTCAAATTCTAAAGAAAAACGTGCATCTTTGGGTTCAAATGCGAAACAATACATCGAGAATAATTATCAAATAGAACCTATTACAAAAAAAATCATTGAATTCATCCAGCACATATCGTAAAAAACTAGTCATTATTTTATCTCGATTTCCGTATCCATTGGAAAAAGGTGATAAACTGCGTGCTTTTAACCAAATTAAAGAGCTTTCAAAAAAATATCAAATTACCTTGATTGCTACTTCTGATAAAAAAGTACAAAAAGATTCAATTGAGAAACTGAGAAAATATTGTTCGACAATTTATATTTTACACTTGAACAAAATATCTATTGCCTTTAATGTACTGCTTCAATTCTTCACCAATAAACCTTTCCAAACTGGTTATTTCTATTCTAGTAAAAACAATGCAAGAATAAAAAATATTCTAAATGAATTGAAACCAGATCATATTTTTTGTCAATTAATTCGCGTCTCCGAATTTGTGAAAAATTATCATGATTGCCCAAAAACGTTAGACTATATGGATGCATTATCGAAAGGGATTGAGCGCAGAATTGAAAAAGCTCCCTTTTATTCCAAGTGGATCTTTCGAACGGAAGCAAAAAGATTAGGCATCTATGAAAGGCAAATTTTTGACTATTTTGAGAACCATATAATCATCAGTGAACAAGATAGAGAGTTGATTTTACATCCAAAAAGAAAGAGTATTCAGTGTATTCCAAATGGTGTTGATGCAAGCTTCTTTGAAAAAATAGAACAACCAAGTGATAAAGATTTAATTTTCGTGGGAAATATGAGCTACGCTCCAAACATCGAGGCTTGTAACTTCATTTCAAAAGAAATTTTACCCCTTTTAAATTCAAAAAGCACCCAACCATATTCTCTTTTAATTTCGGGCGCAAATCCACATGCTAACATCATCCGATTAGCGACAGAGAATACTGCCATCGAAATAACTGGATGGGTCGATGATATCAGAATTTCATACGCTCGTGGAAAAATATTTGTCGCTCCCATGATGATTGGTACAGGAATGCAAAATAAATTGATAGAGGCAATGGCCATGGGCATACCTTGCGTCACTACTGAATTAGCAAATAATGCTATTGGAGGTATTCACAATCAATCAATTGTTGTTGCTGAGACAAAAGAAGATTTTGTCATTGCTATCCAGAAACTTTTTAATGATACTGCATTTTACGCAACAATTTCGGAAGGAGGCAGAATTTTGGTGCAAGACAAATTTAATTGGTTAGCAACAACTCAGAAATTAAGTGATATTTTCGAATCTTAATTTATCAAATAATCTTTCTTAGAAATATGAAAATAAATGATGATTCTTTACTTCGAAATACAAATAATTTTGATTTCCTTCGATTTCTCGCAGCATCATTCGTTCTAATTGGCCATACGCCTGCCCTGCTTGACAGTACACCCTTCGCCAACGATCCTTTCCAATTGCTCTTTGATATCCCAATAAGAACGGTTGGCGTATTCATCTTTTTTACAATCAGTGGTTTTCTAGTAACAAAGAGTTGGGAGTCAAAAAAAAGTGTATCCGATTTCTTCATTGCACGTGTTCTTCGGATTTTCCCAGCGCTGATTATCGTGATTTTCATATCCATTTTTATTCTTGGCCCCATCTTATCTTCGCTCTCGCTCACCTCCTACTTTTCTTCCCTAACAACGTATAAATATCTACTAAACACGTCTTTGTACAGGATGTATTATGCACTTCCAGGTGTTTTTGACAGCAACCCTTACGGTAATTCTGTAAACGGATCATTGTGGACATTATCCTATGAATTCACTTGTTATATAGTTCTTTTTATAGTTGGAATCTTAAACGTTTTAAAATATAAATGGCTAGGACTATCGCTACTGATCCTGACACTTTTATTGTTTTTTCTTTACAAAAATGAGATAGAGACGTTTCTCCCCATTGTGCCGATTTTAGGAATTCACACAAGTAAACTGATCACATTTTTACTTTATTTTTTTACCGGGTCTATTTTTTATCAATTTAGAAATGAAATTTCTTTTAATTGGTTAGGGATTACGATTGGACTTATTTGCACTCTATTGATTAAAATGAATGTATTGCCGCATCTATTATTGACCGCAATCCTCCCCTATTTTATTTTTTTCTTCGCCTTTTCAAAAAATATAAAACTCACGAAGTTTGGGAAATTTGGAGATTTCTCCTACGGCATGTATTTATATGCGTTTCCTATTCAACAAACCATGATCTCAATTATTCCTATTAATGCAAATAGTTGGATAACCATTTTCTTGTTTTTTCTTTTCATTATTCCAATTGCATTTCTGTCCTGGAGATATATTGAAAAACCAGCTCTAGCCATGAGATTTAAGATTTTTCGAAAAATGAAATCGATACGTTGATCCCAATTGCACCATTTTTAGGAATTCACACAAGTAAACTGATCACATTTTTACTTTATTTTTTTACCGGGTCTATTTTTTATCAATTTAGAAAAGAAATTTCTTTTAATTGGTTAGGGATTAAGAGAAATTACACAATTCTAGGCGAAGATTTTTCAAATGCCAAATTCAATAAAACGTGTTGGGAAAAATAATTTTTACGCTTCTATTTAACTTTTCTTAGATTGCAAGCTCACAAAAATACAAGAGATAATGATAAGAATCATTCCAATGATATTCGCTACAGTTGGCGTTTCATGATAAAATGTAATTCCAAGTAATATAGGCAACACATATTCAACGCTTTGTAAAACACCAATTTTTTGCGCTTCCACTTTTCTTATCCCATCGTAAATTAGTGTATAGGCCAATACTGTGCAAACCACTGCTAGAATCACTATAGCAGAAATGGTATTAAGTGTTAGATTACCAGGACTGTAAAACAAGAATGGAATCAAAAAAGGCAATTGAAAAACACCTTGATAAAAAGCCAATTGTTTGCCATTGTATTCAATCAAATATTTCTTTTGAAGGATGAAATTAAATCCTAAAAAAAATGCTGCACATATTGCTAATAATTCTCCAATAAAAAAAGTATGATTTCCAAGATCCTTAATACCAGTAATGCATAATATGCCGATTAATGTAATAAATGTGACTAAGATATTTTTCATTGAAATTCTTTCCTTCAAGAGAATTGCTGCTAGAATTACTATTACAACAGGTTGAGTTCCAAGTAAAGTTGAAGAAACAGAAATATTAGAGTATTTAATTGCAAAGAAATAACAAATCATGGACCCGAGCATTAATTGTGACCATCCAAAAAGTATTAAAAAGTGTTTTTTGGAAAGTTTGAAGAGCTTTTTCTTGTTATTTTCAAATAACAACAAGATGAACGATGCAATGAATAAACGTCCAAACAATAAAGCAAACACACTTAATTCATTCCCTAAAACGACACAAACAGGAATAAATGCAAAAAGTGCAGCTCCAAGAATAATTTTTAATTCACCAGATAAACGCATTAATCAATAACCAATTTTTGTATTGAAGAATTAGAGTTATTAATTAAAGTAACCCAATAAACACCATTTTTCATTGACGATAAATCTATTGAAAAATCATTTAATGGATTGGCAATTGTTTGCGAAAGCACTACTCTACCTGTTACATCAGTAAATGATATATCTACTTTTCCAAAAATATCCTTTAATTTGATTCTGCAATGATTTCTTGTTGGATTTGGATATATTTCAAACTGATCGTTTACAAGATTTTCTGAAATCTCAGCAGAATTATTTTTCAAAAATTGCAAAACAGGAATATCAATTAATCCTTGCATATTGACACCTTGTGTATTAAAATTATAGGAAATATAATAGCCATTAGGAGTCGTTGTACTTGAGAGATTCACAAAAAACAAACCGCTTGTATTTGCTACTTCGCCATAATGCCCATAAAAACTAGTTCCAACAGCAGTATAGAAATCCATTCCTAAACCATAGCCGTTGGCATTTGCATCAATTGTTTTCATTTTTACCAATTGTGCAGCATTTATTATTGCTCCATTCAAAAGAGAATCGTAATAAATAATAAGATCCTCAGTTGTTGAAACAACATCAGCCCAACCTGCATAAACTGAAGGATTAATTATCGTCAAATCTATCCAAGAACCGATATTCCAATAACACCCCATGTGTGGGCTTGAAAGCTGATTTGTTGTTGGAAATTCAGTATTAAGTAAACCTAATGGAGTAATAATATTTTGAGTAATATAATCTGCAGCTGTTTGACCAGTAACTTCTCTAATAATCATTGCTAGAATAGAATAATTGGTGTTTGAATAAGCCCAATTGGAACCAGGAGAAAATAATTCACCTTGATTTGCGCCACAATTGATTGCATATTCTAATGTGTAATTTGACAGGGGATTTCCTATTACGGTTGTATTACAACCATTATTATCACCTGAATTTGCAATCCCACTTGTATGATTCAATAAATGACGAATTAATACAATTCCACTAGAAGCGATTGTATCAGTTACCAAGGTTGGTCTTAAATACATGCTAATTGGATGTTCAATTGAGAGCAATCCATCTTGTTCCATTTTCAAAATTGCAGTAGAAATCATGTTTTTCGTAATACTTCCTGCACGAAACTGATTTAAAGCAGTTGCAGTTGTAATTGGCTGTCCTACTGTCATTCCAGAAATTGCATTCCCACTTGCGCCATACCAAGACCATTGACCAGGAACTACAACTCCTAATATACCACCAGCATTACTGAAAGTTGAAGGGATTGAGCCATCCAAAATTGCTTGCAATGAATCTGCAAAATATGCTGGGGCAACTTGTGCTTTGGGTGAAAAATTAAAAACACTTATAAATGCACCTATTAGATACAAATTCAACATTTTTTTCATAGCTATTTAATTGAAATACAAGGATAAATATACAATATGTTTTTGTGTAAATGTAACATTTAAAAATTAGAAAGGAACGGTAAAAGCGAAAGTATTAAACATGCAAACCATCATCTCAGTTATTCCCGCTGCGACAAATAGTTGGATAACAATTTTCTTATTTTTTCTGTTCATTATTCCAATTGCATTTCTGTCCTGGAGATATATTAAAAAGCCAGCTCTAGAAAGGAAGTTTAAAATTTTTCGAAAAATGAATTAATTTTCAAATTCTACTTACTCAATGCATTTATGATTGCAGCTTCAGTTATGGGTTCCATAACCATATAACCTGCAGTATTTGGATGCACTCCATCATAGGTTAAATCAGCTTTTAAACCCAATCTTTCGTCAACCATAGCTGTATAATAATCTAGGTATTCGAAACAATTATAAGCAGCATATTCTTTAATCATTGTATTCAATTTCGCGATTTTTGTCACTGGATCTAATCCTGGTTTCCAAGGATAATCATAGACGGGCAAGACAGAACACAACACTACTTTAATACCGTTCACTTTAGCTAATTCAGCCATTGAAAAAATATTGTCGGCGATCATTTCTAGAGTGGAAGGTCCTGTATTTCCAGCGATATCATTTGTTCCTGCCAAAATAACAACCACTTTTGGGTGAAGATGAATGACATCAGCTCTGAATCGCACTAACATTTGAGGGGTCGTCTGACCACTAATACCGCGATTAATATAGGATTTGTTTTTAAAAAAAGAAGGATACAAGCCAAGCCATCCTTCAGTAATTGAGTTACCCATAAAAACGACCCTATTTTCATCTATTTCATCTGCAGTAAGTGAATCATTTTGAGTCATGTACTTACTTAAATTGGGCCAATCTTGGGCAAAGGAAAATGTAAGAAAAAAACTTGATAAAAAAAGCAATATGAATGTTAATTTCATTTTATTCTCTCATTTAAATGTGCTTAGTAAAATAATTTGAGATAAAAATAAACAAATTTAGGACCAACTCCCAAAAGGTATCCGTAACTTTCTACTTTTTTAAAATTCACTCTTGGTTTTGACTACAAAATAGTGAGTGTTTTTCAAATAAAACACACTAGAAGAATAAGATATATAAACCTCATTATAAATAATTTAATTAAAATAGTCCGTTGGTTTAATGATGAATACCCAACCTTTATAATTTTTTTTCGTTTCATCTTAAGCAATTTAAAGGTAAATTAATAGTATATTCATATTAAATTAACATTGAAATAATCTTTACAAGGTACACTATGAAAAAAATAAGTACTCTATTATTCTTTTTAATTATAATTAAAATTAGTTTTTCTCAGGTACCTGCGCAACAGTGGTTATCAAAATATAATGGAAAAGGTGATCTCTCCGATAAATTTAACGCTATTAAAATTGACCTCTCAGGGAATGTTTATTTAACCGGCTATTCTGTCAACTCAGGTAATAAAAAAGATTTTTTAACAGTTAAATTAAGTCCCGCTGGTGATACTTTGTGGACAAGGACTCTAGCTGGCCTGGGCGGAAGCGATGATGAAGGTTTAGATATAGCAATTGATCTATCTGGAAATGTATACGTTACAGGTTATTCAAAAGGAAATACTTCGAATGATGATTACCAAACAATAAAATACAATTCAATCGGGGATCTTCTTTGGAGCGCAACCTATAACTACAGTTCAAATCAAGATGATCAAGCGAATTCAATTGGAATTGATGGTGCAGGAAATGTCTACATTACGGGTAAAAGTGATAGCGATGCAACGGAGGCTGTCATCAATGATGATTATGCCACTGTAAAATACACTTCTACCGGATTACAATATTGGGTTGTACGGTATAATGGAGCTGGTAATGCCACCGATAGAGCTGTAAAATTAGCTGTCACAAATGCTGGAATTATATATGTGACAGGAAGAAGTGAGAATGCTAATGATGATGATTTTGTTTCTATAAAATATTCCACTTTAGGCCTGCAACAGTGGGTAAGGATTTTTGATTCAGGTGGTAATGACAAAGCTGAAACGATGACAATTGACAATTCTGAAAATCTATACATAACTGGCAGAAGCAATAATGGAACCGATGACGATTTCTTAACCATTAAATATTCTACTGCTGGAATGGAATTATGGCCTGGAGGAGTCATTTATGATGGAACTGGCACAAATGACGACAAGCCAGCAGCAATAGCAGTGGATGCAAGTGGAAATGTGTACGTAACAGGCAGATCAGATCGTGATAATTCACTTACGATAAATTATGATTTTGCTACAATAAAATACAATTCAACTGGAACTCAAATTTGGGTTTCCACCTATAATGGTGCCGGAAATGGCAACGATACGCCCAGCGGAATAATAGTCGATGGAACAGGGAATATAGTAGTCTGCGGTCAGAGTGACTCGGATGCAAGTGTAACTGTTACCAATAATAATTGCGCTGTAATTAGTTATACATCAGGTGGTGTTCAATCATGGCTAATGGCGTATAGTGGAACCTCTAATCTCTCAGACGGAGCAAATGCAATTGCCGTAGATGGCTTGGGAAATATTTTTATTGCGGGTGCAGCCGATAACTCTCTCACTCAAAAAGATGGACTGGTTATTAATTATACTGCAGCTGGAACTCAAATCTGGGCAAAAAACTTTAACGGTTTCGGAGACAATTCAGACAATGCTAATAAAATAATTCTAGATGCAGCAGGGAACTCATATTTAGCAGGATACACCTACAATGCAAGTAGTGAAAGAGATCTTTTGGTAGTAAAAATCAATCCTATTGGTGATACTTTATGGACAAGAAAATACAATGGTTCAAGTAACAATTCTGACGAAGCTACAGATATTTTTGTCGATGCAACAGGAAATGTCATTATTACGGGGTATTGCAAAGAAAGTATTTCTGGTTACAATTTCATCACCAGTAAATATGATGCGGCTGGAATTTTATTATGGTCCACTCAGTACAACAATATACTTGTAAATGGATCAGACAAAGCGTCCAGTCTTACTGTAGATGAAACAGGTAATGTTTATGTCACAGGATATAGTTATGGAACAGCTATTGGAAATGAAGATTTTGTAACAGTAAAATACAATTCAATTGGAATTCAACTTTGGGCTACAAGATACAATGGAACAGGAAATGGCCCTGATATTCCAATTAATATAGATATCAACGGAACAGATTCTTATATAACAGGGAAAAGTTTCAATGGTACAGGAGATCAAATTGTAACCATTAAATATAATGCGAGTGGTATTCAACAATGGGCTTCTATATACTCAAACACACTAATTGACAGACCTTCAGCCTTCGATGTGGATATGATAGGAAACACCTATGTCACAGGAAGAACCGGAGATGATGTTGATGATAATTATGTTACAATAAAATACAATACTTCTGGAGTTCAACAATGGGCAACTGTCTATAATAGCGGAACAGGAATTGACAGAGCATCTGCCTTAGTAATAGATTATTTAGGAAATGTTATTGTGACTGGTAAATCTTCAGATGGTGTCAGTGATAATTTTGCAACAATAAAATATAATTCACTTGGAGTTCAACAATGGATTTCCACTTTTGACGGTATTGCAAATGGAAATGACGTTGCAACTGACATTAAAATTGATATGGTTGGAGACATTATTGTGGCTGGAGAAGCAGATAATGGAACACTTTTAAATCCAAACATTGATTTTACTTTTATAAAATACCATGCAGACGGAGCAGAAGTTTGGAATAAATCCTACGATGGTGCAGATCATTTAACAGACGGTATTAATTCTGTCGCAATCGATGCAACGAACACTATTTATGTTACCGGAAATAGTTCATTAACATCTGAACAAAAAAACATCGTAACAATTAAATATGATTCACC
>CAMDAO010000085.1 GCA_945888595.1 Chryseobacterium gleum
GTATCCATGTATCGTTCACCGTACATTACTTCATAATATTTCCAGTCAGTAACGGGTCCACCTGCAACTCCTACTTGAAATACGCCTGCATTTCTTAGCATCAAAGAAGTGGTCATAAACCCTCCATACGACCAACCGTGAACAGCTAAACGATTCCCATCCACGTATGGCAGCGATTTTAAATAGTTTGTTCCTGTAATTTGATCTTCCATTTCGATCGTTCCACATTGTCTATGAATACCACTTTCAAATGCAAATCCTCTTTCTCCAGAACCTCTGTTGTCGAGAGTAAAAACGATATATCCTTTTTCTGCCATCCAGTGCATCCATAAATTAGCTCCGTCCAACCAACTGTTTGTGATCATTTGTGCATGCGGTCCGCCGTAGACATATACTAAAACGGGATATTTTTTTGTAGGATCAAAATTACTTGGCTTGATCATTCGCGTGTACAAAGTGGTGCCGTCATTTCCTTTTATAGAGCTGATTTCAGTCGTCCCAATTGTATAATCTGCTAATTTGTTTTTTGATTCTAAAAGTACAGTTGATTTCTTGCCAGTTGTACTTGTTAAAAGTGATTTCGAAGGGGTGGTGTGATTTGAATATTCATCAAAAAACATTTTTCCATCTGAACGAACAACGATTGAATGCGTCCCTTGTTCTGTTGTCAATAATCGCTGTTTTCCATCTAAAGTTACCGAGTAATAAAGTGTATTTAAAGGACTTTCTCCAGTGGCAGCGAAGACGATTTCTGTCCCTTTGTTCATGGAAGAATGAATTTCTTTGGTAACAAATTTATTAGCAGTTAATTGTTTTAAAAGTTTTCCCTCGATGTCATAGTAATACAAATTGTTGAACCCATCTCTTTCGCTAATCCAGACAAAATTGTTGGATGATTCACTCGGGAAAAATGCAGGATGCTCTGGCTCAATCCATTTATCATTTGTTTCTTCAAACAAGGTTTTTATAAATTTCCCGCTTGTTGCATCATATTTATCCAACCACATGTGATTTTGACCTCGATTTACTTCTGCAATCAGAAGATATTTCTCATCCGATGACCAAGCTACATTTGTCAAATAATTATCAGCTCCTCTTACGGAAGTAATGAATACACTGCTATTCTTTAAGATATTATAAATCCCAATTTTAGGTTTTTCAGATTTTTGACCAGCCATTGGGTATTTGGTGGACTTTACTTTTCCAGGAGTTTCGTTGATATCCAAAAGGGGACAATCATACACCTCCGTTTCATCTTTCTGCGAAAAAGCCAATAGAACTCCTTTGGGCGACCAAAATATTCCGTTGGTTATCCCAAACTCACTTCTCGCATAGGTTTGACCTGAAACAATATTTTTATCACTGTTATTGGTAATGTCAATTTGTTTTCCAGCTGAATTAACTATGAATAAATTGTTCGAAATCGTATAGGCAATATTTTCATTGTTCGATTTAAAGGTTCTATTTTCTGAGTCTTCAGGGATCGTAAAAAGTAATTTCCCTTTTTTTGTTGCCGTATTATAGCTGTAATAATTTGTCCCATCATTGAGGTAAAAGGTAGATGGGTCTTTCCATTCAAATCCAGAAAACCAAGATAATTGCGACCCTAATTGTGCGTTAATTTGATCAATAGTAGTAGAATCCATTTGTATGTTTCCTTCCACACCAATCATCAATGTTTTGAATTTACTTAGATAGGAGAACTTTTCGCTTTTGGGAATGAATTGAAAAAAGGGCATTTTGTCAGCTCCAAATTTTCTTCCTTGTTGCAACACAGCATCTGGTAATGTTAATTCATTTTTTTGAGTAAAACTCATGGTTGAGCATACGAGTGCCCCAATAAATAAAATTCGTTTAAACATTTTATCGTTTTATTAATTCATTAAAATACTGTTCAACAGGTCTTCCAGCTTTGTAACAATTCAAGATTACTTCATCTAAATTCGCTTCTAAAATAGTTTCAGGTTGAAATTCTGTGTAAAAATACCATTGTTTATTAAATATCAAAGGTTCTAACGCCGCTGCTTCCCTTAATTCTTTGGGAATTATTTTGTTCCTCTCGCCTTTTAATTCACCAAAAGTTTTTGTGAATTCCGGATGTGAATACGCTTTTTGAAATGCAGGAATATCCTTCGCGATGGCTTCACGAACGGTCAACAGATCTTCTTTGTCAATCTCATAAACACCTCCATAAATGCGCAAGTATTCCGGACCTAATTCAAAATAAACGCCATTTACCGCTTTACTTTTTTTTCCATTTGGAGCCACAACAGCGGAAACCATCATTTTATAGGGTATTTTATCCTTTGAAAACCGGACATCCCGATTGATTCTGAATATACAATCCTTTGCTTCTAGATCTGTAAAAGTTGAATCTGTTACAGCTAATTTTGTAATAATATGTGTGACAAACTTTTTAAAAGGATCTTTTACAAATTTTTCATAGTCCTTTCGATGCAGATCAAACCAATCTTTGTTATTATTAGGAGCGAGTTCTATAAAGAAATCTAAAAATTCTTTTTCAAAAAATGGCATTATCTATACTTTTAGATCTTAAAGATAAATGATTTTTAAGATTCTACGGTCCATTTTATTTCTTTTTGTTTATAAATAATAGAATGTATGATCCTACCGTCCTCTACATTTTTTAACACATCTCAATTACTCCTGCAGCTCCTTGCCCCGTTCCGATACACATCGTGACTACTCCGTATTTTTTATTTCTTCTTTTTAATTCATTGATTATTTGGACGGTCAATTTTGCTCCCGAACATCCAAGAGGGTGACCCAAAGCTAAAGCTCCTCCATTCACATTTACTATTTCTGGATCTAATCCTGCTTCGCGAATCACAGCAATTGATTGAGAAGCAAAAGCTTCGTTCAATTCAATTAAATCGATATCTTCTAATTTTAATCCTGCCTTTTTAATGGCTAATGGAATTGCTTCAATAGGTCCAACTCCCATATATCTTGGCTCTAAACCAACAACAGCATAAGAGATTAGTCTTGCAATTGGCTTTAATCCTAATTCTTTTATCATAGATTCGGACATGACCAAAACAAATGCCGCACCATCTGAAGTTTGAGAGGAAGTAGCCGCCGTTACAGTTCCTCCTGCCGCAAAAACGGGTTTCAAAGCTCCCAAGGTTTCTAATGTCCCACCTGCTCTTGGTCCTTCGTCCGTGTCTACAACATATGATTTTACTTGTCTTTTTTCATTTTCATCTAAGAAAATATGTTCAACCGTAATTGGAACAATATCATCCTTAAATTTCCCTGCTTGTATTGCTGCGATTGCTTTTTCATGCGATTTGATAGCGAAACTATCTTGTTCCTCTCTGGTAACATTGTATTTTTTTGCAACCGCTTCAGCCGTTAATCCCATTCCCCAATACCAGTCAGGATGTTCCTTTCCAACTTTAGAATTAGGAACAATTCTCCAACCTCCCATCGCCATAACTGACATAGATTCAACTCCTCCAGCGATGATGCAATCAGCCATTCCAGATTCAATTTTAGCTGTCGCAATCGCTATGGTTTCTAGCCCAGAAGAACAATATCTATTCACCGTCATTCCTGGAACTTTATCGGTGTCCAATCCCATTAATGAGATCATCCGTCCAATATTTAATCCTTGCTCTGCTTCTGGTGTTGCATTTCCAACGATGACATCATCAATTCTGTCCTTGTCCAATTGCGGAACAGTTGACATTAAATGTTTGATAACATCAGCTGCCAAATCATCTGGCCGACTAAATCTAAATCCACCTTTTCCCGCTTTCCCGATTGCAGTTCTGAAACCGGTTACTATGTATGCTTTTTGTGCCATATTTTTTTAAGATTATAAGACTACAAGACTCAAGATTTAAAGACTTAATTAACTTTAAATTTTTAGAGTCCTTTTAAAACCTCCAATCATACGTTGAAGATTTTGTAGCTCTGTTAATATTTCATTTAATTCGATTTCAAAAATATCGTTTACAAGAATTAGTTGTGTTTCAAGTTCATAAGATGACGAAAGACTGATGTTTAAAAAGTGATTAAATTCTTTGTTTGAAGTTCTTCCAGAGCCTTCAGCAATATTTGAAGGAATCGAAATTGCACATCTATTTAGTTGAGATTTTAAGCCAAATTTTTCTTCTAGAGGTAATTGAGAAGTTAATAAATATACATTTTTAGTTAAACTCATTGAATCTTTCCAAATCTTTAATTCTCTAAAATTATGTCTCATATATTTCTTAATTTACGCTTAGTTCATCAGTCTTTACATCTTGCATCTTTCAGTCTTGCATCATTCAGTCTTACTTCTAATTACGAAGAATCTTCCCATTTTTAACCAGGCTTTCTAAACGCTCTAATGTCTTTCTTTGCATACACAATTCCACAAATGCTTTACGTTCTAGGTCTAATAAATATTGTTCGGAAACAACTGTATTCTCCGAAAGATCCCCTCCGCAAAGAACATAGCCTAGTTTTTCAGAAATAACTCTATCATGCTCTGACATGTAATTTCCGGAAAGCATAGAATTCGCTCCAACGTATATTAAACCCAGTCCTTCTTGTCCTAGTACATGTATGTTTTTTTCTCTTTTAGGCGCTATATATCCAACATCTGCTAATTCTAAACAGGCTGCTTTTGCTCGTGTTAATTGGTGGTCTCTACTAACGACAATTTCGTCAATTCCTTCTCTTAAATACCCAAGATCGAACGCTTCGTAGGCCGAAGTAGAAACAGTAGCTTGACCAATCGTTAAGAAACGTTGACGTAATCTATTTGTTTTAATATCTCCCTCTTTCAATTCATCTGATAAACGTTTAGCGAATTCTTTTGAACCTCCGCCACCAGGGATTAGTCCAACGCCAAACTCCACTAAGCCCATGTATAATTCTGCGTGAGCCACCACTTTATCTGCATGCATTGACATTTCACAACCTCCTCCTAAGGCCATGTTGTGCGGCGCAATAACAACAGGAATATTACAATAACGGACCCGCATCATTGCATCTTGAAATGCTTTTACAGCAAAGTTTAATTCATCCATATCTTGTTCCACGGCAAGCATAAATATCATAGCCACATTTGCTCCTGCAGTAAAATTCTGACCCGTATTAGAAATGACCAATCCTTTATATCCTTGTTCCGCTAAGTCAATTGCCTTATTTATTCCTTGAATAACGCCTCCACCAATGGTGTTCATTTTCGTGTGAAATTCTAGATTGATGATTCCATCTCCTAAGTCAACGATTGTTGTATCTGTATTTCCCCACACTTTATTTGCTGCCCGAAGTGCATCTAAAATGATTAAATTTTCAGTCCCTGGAATCGTACTATATGATTTTGTTGAAAGGTCATAATGTTGTTTTTTTCCTTTTTCAGTTTGATAGAATGTCGTTTTCCCTGCATTTTTCATATCTTCGAGCCAAGTTGGAGCTGTGCGACCTGCATCAGTAATTAATTTGATTCCCTCATCAAATCCGATAATATCCCACGTTTCAAATGGACCAATTTCCCATCCAAAGCCTGCTTTTAAGGCATCATCAATTTTATATAAATCATCTGATATTTCAGGCAGACGGTTAGAAACATAAGCGAAAAGTCCTCCAAATAATTTTCTATAGAACTCTCCAGCTCGGTCTGTTCCTGCAAATAACATTTTCGTGCGCGTTTTTAAATCGTCGACGGTTTTTGTCATTTCTAGCGTCGCAAATTTCGCTTTGATTGCCGAACGGTATTCCAAGGTTTTTAAATCCAATGTTAAGATTTCACTTGCTCCATCAGCATTCGTTACTTTTTTATAGAATCCTTGTTTTGATTTTGAACCTAACCAGCCATTTTCTCGCATTTTAGAAACATACGAAGGTAGTTCGAACAAGGCTTTTTCTTCGTCATTCGGACAATTCGCTTTCAATCCATTTGCTACATGCACCAATGTATCCAAGCCGACCACATCGCAGGTTCTGAAAGTAGCAGATTTAGGTCGACCCAAAACTGGACCAGTCAATTTATCCACTTCTTCGACGGTTAATCCCATTTCTTCAACCGTATGAAAAAGAGCCATTATTCCGTAAACCCCAACTCTGTTTGCTATAAATGCGGGAGTATCTTTACAAAGCACTGTCTTTTTACCCAAGAAACGTTGACCGTAATCCATTAAGAAATCAATAACTTCTTGCTTTGTACTAGGAGTCGGAATGATTTCCAATAATTGTAAATAACGCGGGGGATTAAAGAAATGTGATCCGCAAAAATGAGCTTTAAAATCGTCACTTCTTCCTTCCAACATCATATGAATTGGAATCCCAGATGTATTAGATGAGATAATCGTACCTGGTTTACGATGTTTTTCCACCTGCTCAAAAACGTGGTGTTTAATATCCAATCTTTCTATCACTACTTCGATAATCCAATCACAAGCGGAAATTTTTGACATATCATCATCGAAATTTCCTGTAGTAATTCGTTGAGCAAATGATTTTCTGTAAAGTGGAGATGGATTTGATTTTACAGCAAATTCCAACGATTGATTTACAATTTTATTTTTGAATACGGGAGCATCAAGTGCTAATCCCTTTTTTAATTCTTGTTCAGAAATTTCTTTTGGAGCGATATCCAATAAAATAACTTCGCATCCTATGTTTGCGAAATGGCATGCAATCCGCGAACCCATTACTCCTGAACCAAGAACGGCTACTTTTTTGATGTGTCTGTTCATAAGTATATTTTTATTACGTTTTGAGTTCTTTTTTAATTAATTACCTAATGTAAGAAGATATTTAAAATTATACTTAAAAGTAACAAAATAAATTTAGTGGGTGGGAGTTTTTATTTCGGATGTGTTGTGTGGGAAGTTTTTTAACCACAGAGTTAAATGAGTTTTGCACGGAGTGTCACAGAGTTTTTATTTCGGATGTGTTGTGGGAAGGTTTTTAACCACAGAGTTAAATGAGTTTTGCACGGAGGCTCACAGAGTTTTTATTTCGGATGTGTTGTGGGAAGTTTTTTAAACACAGAGTTAAATGAGTTTTGCACGGAGTGTCACAGAGTTTTTATTTCGGATGTGTTGTGGGAAGGTTTTTAAACACAGAGTTAAATGAGTTTTTCACGGAGTGTCGCAGACTTTTTATTTCGGATGTGTTGTGGGAAGGTTTTTAAACACAGAGTTTAAATGAGTTTTGCACGGAGTGTCGCAGAGTTTTTTCTTATTTGTACGGTGGATAGTTCTGTTTTCACTTTTATTCAATAAAAGAACTCTGTGTTACACTGTGAAAATAACTCCGTGCCCTCTGTGGTTAAAAAGTTATTCCCAAGTATCTTCGCTGATATGCACAGTTCCTTTAAAAACCGAAATTAATGTATCTTCTTGATTTGAAATGGAAACTTCATAAATTCCAATTCTTTTTCCGCGATGAACTTCTTTACAAGTGGCAGTCAAGACATCTCCAATTTTAGCAGGTCTCGTATGAGAAATAGAAGTTTCGATACTCACACATTTGTTCCCATAACTATTAGAAGCAAAAGCAAGAGCGGAATCCGAGAGAGAATAACTAATTCCTCCGTGTAAAATCTCAAAACCATTTAGCATTTCTTCTTTCACCTGACAACGTATCACAGATGAGCCCAATTCAATTTTATCAATTTTCACCCCCATCCAATGACTGAAAGCGTCATTTTCCATCATTCTTTGGACGATTTGACTTGGACTTAACATACGAAATAATAATCAAATTTGTTTATGAAGAAGCACGTCCCATAAGGGTAATCATCGCAAGCGTAACAATAAATAGTTGAGTCGCTGTTTCTTCGTCTAAACTTGTTCCGTCTGTATCTTCCGTGCTGATTTCCATTGCCATAAATTGAGCAAGATCTGGCTGATCACAAAAAGATTCTAGTACTTCTTCATCATCATTTTCGAAGTACAAGTCCAACATTTGGAAGTAAGGGTCTTCAAAAGCATCAATATCTTCTTCTGTTACGGTTCTTACACTATTTCCTTCTTGAGCAAATGCCTCCGAAAGTAGGCAATAGTAATAAATTAATAAACCTTCTAATTGTTCATTTTCATACTCAAGAGCCGCTGACATGACATATCCTAAAAGAGTTTCTTGTGCTAAAGCATATTGTTCTGATAATTTCTCTAATTGGTCATCATCTAAATTGTCTACTTTTTTAATGGCTGCCTCAATACTTTTTAATGATACGTGTTTCATCTTTTATGATTTGATTTGTACTTATACAAAAGTACAGATTTTATTTAATTATAGGTTTGTGAATTTCAACAACTTTGAACCTACCCCTATGTTAAATGGTAAATTATTTACTATTTTTTAATAAAACTCTGTGTTCCTCCGTGCAAAACTCATTTATACTCTGTGGTTAAACAAAATATCGTATCTTTCCTTTATTTATACTCCTTTAAGTTCTTATTCACTTACAAGTAGGAAAACCAAATCGTAAACACGTTATTTATTCTATTATTGGCTTTTGAATTTCAACAACTTTGAGCCTACCCCTGTGTTAAATGGTAAATTATTTTATAAATCTGTAAATAATTCACTATTTTTTAAATAAAACTCTGTGTTCCTCCGTGCAAAACTCATTTAAACTCTGTGGTTAAACAAAATGTCGTATCTTTGCTTTAATTATACTCCTTTAGGTTCTTATTCAGTTCAATATAGGAGAACCAAATAGTAAACACATTATATGTCATTTGAAAAATTAGATCTTATAGAGCCGATCTTAAACGCTCTTATTACCGAAGGGTATACAACTCCAACGCCAATTCAAGCAAAAGCAATTCCGATTATCCTCAAAGGGGGTGATTTGTTGGGTTGTGCTCAGACAGGAACTGGTAAAACTGCTGCATTCGCTATCCCGATTTTACAACAATTATACAATCAAAAAGGGAATGATAGAGGTCCAAGAAAAATTAAGGCCCTTATTATTACACCTACGAGAGAGTTAGCTATTCAAATAAACGAAAGTTTTAATAGTTATGGCAGAAATACAAACCTGCGATCAACAGTAATATTTGGGGGAGTTCCTCAAAATCCACAAGTGAATGCGTTAAAGGCAGGTGTCGAAATTTTAATTGCAACGCCAGGAAGACTGTTAGATTTGATTGGTCAAGGATTTATTAAACTAAATGATGTCGGAATATTTGTTTTAGACGAGGCCGACAGAATGTTAGACATGGGATTTGTGCACGATGTAAAGAAAGTTCTAAAAGTTATTCCTGCCAAACGTCAATCCCTTTTCTTTTCGGCTACGATGCCTGAAAATATTATGGTTTTAGCGAGTACTATCTTAACAAATCCTGATAGAGTGGAAGTGACTCCGGTTTCATCTACGGCAGAAACGATT
The DNA here is from genome assembly GCA_945888595.1 of Chryseobacterium gleum. Classification (GTDB taxonomy): domain Bacteria; phylum Bacteroidota; class Bacteroidia; order Flavobacteriales_D; family Crocinitomicaceae; genus CAIUKX01. Next base: position 9,362 of record CAMDAO010000085.1, read on the forward strand.
CAACAAGAATTGTATTACGTAGATAATGCCAATAAGAAAGATTTGCTAATTCATACGTTAAAAGATAAATCAATTGTCACTGCACTGGTGTTCACCCGAACAAAACATGGTGCGGATAAAGTGGTGAAAATTCTCGCTAAAGAAGGAATTACGGCCGAAGCAATTCATGGAAATAAATCTCAAAATGCGCGTCAACGAGCTTTGAAAAACTTTAAAGATCACTCAACTCGTGTATTGGTAGCTACGGATATTGCCGCACGTGGAATAGATATCGATGAATTAGCTTTTGTGATCAATTATGAGATTCCAAACATTCCAGAAACGTATGTGCATCGTATTGGTAGAACGGGTAGAGCAGGAGCAAACGGAAAGGCAATCACTTTTTGTGACGTGGAAGAAAGAGAGTTTTTAAGGGATATTCAAAAGTTAATAGATATTCAATTACCTGTTAATGAAGATCACCCTTTTCCAGCTCAAAACTTAGTTCCTGAAGGTAAAGCCAAAGCAAAACCTCAAACTAGAAATCAACGTCCTGTTAACCCAAACAAAAGAACGGATAAAGGACCTGGAAATCGAACTGCTGGCGATAGTACACCAAAGGCTGATAAAAACCCTAAGAAAAAATGGTCCTGGCAAGGAAATAAGTAAGAAGGGATTGGGGATTAGGGCATAGGGCATAGGTCTCAGGGATTAGGGATTAGGGCATAGGTTGATGCTCGGATGAGCACTGATTCTTACGATTTTGAAAATAATTGACAAGTGTGTTTCCCCCTTTGGATGGGGATTAAGGGGGACACAATTTAAAAACCATAGATTTTTAATATTTTGTAAAATAAAAATATTCTTCCCCTGCTTTCTTTTGGAAGATAAGAATGTTTAAT
>CAMDAO010000086.1 GCA_945888595.1 Chryseobacterium gleum
GATGATTGATAGTTCTAAATGGGAAAATATTGAAGCGGGATTAAAGTGTATTCAAGGAAAAGGTGTTGTGAATTCAATTTCGTTGAAAGAAGGGGAAGAAAATTTTATTCTTCAAGCGAAAACAATTAAAAGATATGGTGCCGCTGTGATTGTCATGGCTTTTGATGAAGCGGGGCAGGCGGATAATTATGAGAGACGAATTGAAATTTGTAAACGGGCGTATGATATTTTAGTAGATGTGGTAAAATTCCCTCAAGATGATATTATTTTCGACCCAAATATTTTTCCGGTAGCAACTGGAATGGAAGAGCATAATAATAATGCATTGGATTTTTTTAGAGCGACTAAATGGATTCGCGAAAATTTGCCCGGTGCCCATATTAGTGGGGGAGTTTCGAATGTTTCTTTTTCTTTTAGAGGAAATGATAAAGTGCGAGAAGCAATGCATTCTGCTTTTTTATATCATGCGATTCAAAATGGAATGGACATGGGAATTGTAAATCCTTCGATGTTGGAGGTCTATGATAATGTTGAAAAGGAATTAATGGAATATGTAGAAGATGTTCTATTTAATAAACGTGCAGACGCTACCGAACGATTGTTGGAATATGCAGATACGGTTACGGGTGAAGGAAAGAAACGGGAAGTCGATTTATCTTGGAGAAATGTTCCTGTTAATGAACGATTATCGCACGCATTAGTAAAAGGTCTAGTTGAATTTATTGACGAAGATGTGGAAGAATGCAGGCACCAATTTAAACGTCCGATTGAAGTAATTGAAGGTCCTTTAATGGACGGAATGAATATCGTAGGTGATTTATTTGGTAGTGGAAAAATGTTCCTTCCTCAAGTTGTAAAATCTGCACGGGTAATGAAAAAAGCGGTTGCCTATTTATTACCATTTATTGAAGCCGAAAAAAATGGAGTGCAATCTTTTTCCGGTAAAATATTGATGGCAACTGTAAAAGGCGATGTGCATGATATTGGAAAAAATATCGTAGGCGTTGTTTTAGCGTGCAATAATTATGAAGTCATTGACATGGGTGTAATGGTTCCTGCAGACAAAATCATTCAGAAAGCAATCGAAGAAAACGTCGACATTATTGGATTGAGTGGTTTAATAACTCCATCATTAGATGAAATGGTGACAGTGGCGAAGGAAATGGAAAGAGCAAATCTGAAAATCCCATTAATGATTGGTGGAGCAACTACTTCTAAAGTCCATACTGCAGTTAAAATTGATCAGAATTTCACAAAAGATCAGGCAATTCATGTGTTAGATGCTTCACGTGCCGTCACAGTAGTGGAAAGTTTGTTAGGTGTTAGAAAAGTTGATTTCATTGCGAATGTTAAAAATGAATATGAGAAACTTCGAGAACATTATGAGAAACATAAAAATGCTAAAAAACTACTCTCTATAGAAAAGGCAAGAGAGAATAAATTTCAAATCGAATGGAAGCAAGAACAGATTTCTACTCCATCATCACTTGGCATTCAAAAGTTTGTTTCTTATTCAGTAGCAGAATTGATCGATTATATAGATTGGACTCCTTTCTTCCAAACATGGGAATTGCATGGTAAATTTCCTGCGATATTAACAGATGAAGTAGTCGGTGATGAGGCAACATCTCTTTTTAATGATGCGCAAGTGATGTTGAAACAAATTGTCGATGAAAATTGGTTAACAGGGAACGCAGTCGTTGGACTTTTTCCAGCTAATTCGATCGGTGATGACATCGAAATATACAGCGATGAAAATCGTAATCAGGTGATTCATATTCAGCATTCTTTGCGCCAACAAACTCAAAAAGTGTCTGGTCAACCCAATATGGCGCTAGCAGATTTTATTGCGCCGAAGGACTCAGGAATTAAAGATTATATCGGAGGATTTGTTGTAACAACGGGAGTTGGAATGGAGCAATACATTGACCGTTTCGAAAAAGACCACGATGATTATAATTCAATCCTTTTGAAAGCATTAGCAGATCGTTTGGCAGAAGCATTTGCTGAAAGAATGCATGAACGGGTGAGAAAAGAGTTTTGGGGGTATGCAAAAGCGGAAAGTTTAGAAAACAATGAATTAATTAAGGAAATATATCAAGGTATTCGCCCGGCGCCGGGATATCCAGCTTGTCCTGATCATACGGAAAAAATAGGTTTGTTCTCATTGTTACAAGCGACAGAAATTACCGGTGTATCTTTAACGGACAGTTTAGCCATGTTACCTGCTTCGTCGGTTAGTGGATGGTATTTTGCTCATCCAGATGCCAAGTATTTTGGGTTAGGAAAAATTAGTATTGATCAGGTAGAAGATATTTCTAAAAGAAAAGGCAAGACTTCTGAAGAAATGGAAAGATGGTTGTCAAGTGTTTTATTTTAACATAGACGCTAGATTTCTAGAAATTAGACAGTAGATAGATGTGTAATTTTCAAAAAGTCTACTGTCTACTATCTAAAAATCTACTATCTTTACTACATGAAAGTTGAAATATTCACAGATGGCGCCGCAAAAGGAAATCCTGGAAGAGGTGGTTATGGTGTATTAATGCGTTTCAATGGAAAGATGAAAGAACTTTCGGAAGGATATCGAATGACTACAAATAACCGCATGGAATTATTAGCAGTTATTGTGGCACTGGAATCAATGAAAACAAATCAATTTCCTGTACATATCTATTCTGATTCAAAATATGTGATTGATAGTATTTCAAAAGGATGGGTTTTCAATTGGCAAAAAACGGGATTTAAAGGAAAGAAGAATCAAGATTTATGGATGCGTTATTTACAAGTGCATCCAAAGTTTAACTTGGTACTTCATTGGGTGAAAGGTCACGCTGGTCATATTGAAAATGAAAGATGTGATGTGCTTGCGGTAACTGCTGCTGAAGGAAAAACCCTACAAATAGATGAAGTTTTTGAAAATTCAAGAGAAGAATCAGGTTTATTTTAAGGAAATTCGGATCAATACCAAAAGTTGGGCAGACTATTGTAAAATATCAAAAAAATCAGTCACTAATTAAATTTATTTCGAAGTGAAGTTGAAATGGTCCTTCCACAGAATTAGTTGTAAATTTTTCCGTAATCGCGTTTCGCTATTTCAGCGAAAGAGAGCGTGAAGGAAAGTATTTACGTACGGTTTTACGAAATAGAATGAAGTAAAAAATTCCTTGGAAAGATCCTTGATTTTTGCTTACCTCCTGCACTACCGTTTGTCTTCGAAAATTACATTTTCTCTTCATCAAGGAAAAGTGAGAGAAAATGAAAACAGAAGTAGATTTGAAGGTTATATGAGAGTAGTAGATTTGAAAGTATTTTTTCTAGCTCCCCACAACATTCGGTTTTGATCCGGAAATTCTTCGCTTTACTCTCCGAAAGATTCTAGTAAAAATACATTAATTCTGTTCTTCAGCATATTTAGAAAATGCTAAACAGGCCTTCATAAATGTATAAATTAATGGATGCGCAATATCTCGTGTAGAAGATATTTGAGGGCAACAACCACAGGCAAGAAAAAAAGAATGACTTTTCAGGCTGATTACTTCAGGTTCCTCAAACTGATTATAGGCCTCAATATCAATTAATTTATTTTCCAATTGCTGAATTAATTGCGGGTACATACTATAGCGAGAGGATGTTAATTCAATAGTATTATGGTTTTGATAGATTTGTAAAAATTCTTTTGAATGCGGAACAATTGTTAATCTTTCAAATTGTTGACCATCCACCAAATTGTCCGAAATCAATTTTTCATTGTTTGGATTTAACTGATTTCTACTAACTAAAACCTCAATTAAATTTTTAAAGCTTTCACCTGTTAAAAGAACAGGAATATTTAATTGTAAAATTGTATCAAGAATCCCATTTAAAAAGAAAGGATTGTTAAAGGGGCCTGGAGCGATCCAAATCCCGTCATATTGCTCAAATAATTGAATTTTAATTTGAGCCGCTTCATTTATTTTAATCCAATAATAGCTTAACTCAACGTCTAAAAAACGAGAAGAATGATCTAATGCTAAATTTGTAGCTTGGTGCGAATTATAGGTGAAATTATAATCGCCAATTATAGCTATTTTTAAACTTAAACCCATAGATGTTTTTTCATATCTCTATCTGCTCTTTGTAAAAGAAGTGTCAGAACTTATTTTTTAAACCATCCCTTAAATACACCACTTTGAATTTTTAAAGAGTCTTTATTTGTTAAAGGAGGAGTTCCTGCTGTCCAGTATACGTAACAATTAAAGTTACATACAAATTTTGAGTAGTCACCCGTATCATCTGATTCTTGCGTAATATTTGAAAATACAGCATCTTGATAAGTAGTTGTCGTTTGTCTTGAGGTATAAATTGCACCCAAATCAGTTGTATATTGAATTTCTAAACCATTTGAAGCTCCTGTTCTATATGGCGGTAGAACGTAGGCTGCAAAAAAAGCATTGAATTGGTCTACTGTAGGTATAGCTGCTCCACTCCATGACAATGTGCCTAAACCTAAACGAATGGAAGGAGATGTAGTTGGATTAGTTGTTGAGGAGATAGAACTGTAATAAACGGCTGTCGTTTGAAGAAAAACATCATTGTTGGTGAGACAAGTATAGCCGTCAACTCCTTCATTAAATTCACTTGAAATTGCTGACCCATCGATGTATCCTTTAAATTGAGATTTTAGGACCACTTTAGGAGTTGGTGCTGGAATTATTTCATGCTTAATACATGAAAATAAAATAAGGGCTATAGTAATAATTGACGCAAAAACACTGGTCTTCATAGTTTTATGTATTGTAATAATTCGAATCTAAGCTATAATACTTGACTAAAATACGATTTATTTTTTAATAGGTTGCCAAGTGTATAAAAAATATATATTTAAGAAGTGCTTCTCATAGTTTTCCTGGTATGTATTAGGCTCTGATTTGTCGAATACTATGGTCAAATGAAAAATTACCTAGTGCAATTGTAGAATCAAATGTTTTCTCAAAATCTAGGGTGTAAAGTAGCTCTCCATTGTACATTTTTTCACATTCAAACATGGAGGAAAAATCAAGGTCGTCTTGAGCTGATTTTTGCAGTTCATTGATTAATATGTTGAGATCTGTGTGGCTAATAATCAATTGCGAATTATACGATAAATTCCCTTGCGTACTATTTGCCATTACTATTACATCTAAATCTCCTGTTTCAAATACTATTTTTTGTATTTCTAATTTGTCAAATGTTGCTTTCATAATCTGTTTTTTTTAAATTTATAGTACAAATATCCATTACATGAACGTAATCTATTTACGATTATATAAAAAAGTGATATAATAAATCTATTTAACAGAAAATAGTTAAAGTTTTAGTTTATTTTTATGTAATTTCAACCTCTAAATTTGTTAAAGCACTTACCATGAAATATGACCGTATCGATCACCAATTATATATTAAAAGCAGGGCGAAATTTTCAGCCATGTTGGAAAACAATTCATTAGCAGTTTTTAATTCAAATGACATTTTTCCAATAAGTGCCGATAGTTCAATGCCTTTTCAGCAGCATCGGGATATTTTATATTTATCGGGCGTAGATCAAGAAGAAAGTATTTTGGTAATCTATCCAACTTGTTCGAATGAGAAACATCGTGAAGTCTTGTTTTTAAAAGAGACCAATGAGCATATCGCAATTTGGGAGGGAGCTAAATTAACAAAAGAAGATGCCTTTGCGGTTTCTGGAATTCAAACGGTTTATTGGCTAACTCAATTCCCCGTTATTTTTAAACAAATGATGGCAGAGGCTGAATCAATTTACTTGAATACAAATGAGCATTTAAGAGCTAATACCGAAGTGCAAACGAGGGAAGATCGATTTATCCTAAAAGTAAAATCGGATTATCCTGCGCACATTGTAAGAAAAAGCGCGCCGATTATGCATACAATTCGAGCAGTAAAGGATCAATTGGAGATTGATTTGATGCAAAAGGCATGTAAAATTACTGAGGCAGGATTTCGAAGATTACTTTCCTTTACAAAGCCAGATGTTTGGGAATATCAATTAGAAGCTGAGTTAATGCATGAGTTTTTAATGAATAGATCTAAAGGATTTGCTTACACTCCTATTATAGCATCTGGAAAAAATGCGTGCGTTTTGCATTATATTGACAATAATCAGCAATGCCAAAGTGGGGATGTTATCTTGTTAGATGTGGCAGCAGAATATGCCAATTATTCATCTGATTTAACGCGTTGCATTCCTGTTAACGGGAGATTTACAGAGCGACAAAAAGCAGTATATAATTCTGTTTTACATGTAAAAAAAGAAGCTGAAAAATTATTAATTCCCGGGACATTCCTAGCAGATTATCACAAAGAAGTTGGACTTATAATGGAAAGTCAATTACTACAATTGGGATTAATTGACAAAACAGATATTAAAAATCAGAATCCTGAGTGGCCTGCATTTAAAAAATACTTCATGCATGGCACTTCTCATTATATTGGTTTAGATACGCATGATGTCGGACATTGGAATGTGCCCATACAAGCTGGAATGGTCTTTACTTGCGAGCCAGGGATTTATATTCCAGAAGAGAAGTTAGGAATAAGACTAGAAGATGATTTAGTTGTCATGAAATCGGGAGCTCCATTTAATCTCATGAAAGATATTCCTTTGGAATTAGAAGAGATTGAAACGCTGATGAATCAACAGAATGAATGACGTATTATTAAAGTACAGTATTGTCGGAAAGGGGTATCCAGTGGTTTTTTTACATGGGTTTTTAGAATCTAAATCAATGTGGCGAGATTTAGGGTTGGAAAAACTCCCGATTACATCTATTCTAATTGATTTACCTGGACATGGAGAATCTATCAATCATGATGATAGCGATCCATCGATTGAATTTATGGCTACAAAAGTGTTAGAAGTTCTATCTTTTTTAGATTGTCAAAATTTTTCAATCATTGGACATTCTATGGGAGGATATGTTGCATTAGCTGTAAAAAAGGAAACAACTGTATCCAAAGAAGACTCGCTCGCAATGAAATGTGAGAAAGTAATTCTTTTAAATTCTAATTTTTGGGAAGATTCTGCTTCTAAAAAGAAAGATCGATTGAGAGTAGTAGATATTGTAATGAAAAATAAAAACTTATTTATCAAAGAATCAATTCCCAATTTATTTGTGCACGAAGAAAAGTATAGTAAAGAAATTGATGAATTAATTTCCGAATCTTCCATGATGGATAAACATTCTATTTCGTATGCATCATTAGCGATGAGAAATAGAAATAATCATTCTAAATTAGTTAGTGATTGTAAGAACGATTTTTTACTAATTCAAGGAGAATTGGATACAATTATACCTTTAGAGATAATGCTTGAGCAGATTGAAGCTATAGATATCCAATTCAAAATAATACCAAATGCTGGTCACATGGCACATCTTGAATCACCAGCTGAAGTGTTGCGCACAATTTCAGCGTTTTTAAATGTTTAGACTTTTAGAACAAGGAAACACAAATAATTCATCTTTTCATTGCCTTTTGGTCTTAAGAGGTTTTAAATTTTAAGAATACTAAATTTCGCCTTTTTGTATTTTTCTCGCATCATTTTTACAGCACACTGTTATTAATTCAACGTACCTTCTTATATTCGTAGAAAAATAGCATAATGGAATTATTGATTAGTCATAGGAACAATGTTTGTGAGATTAAATTAAACAGACCTGAAGTTTTTAATTCGTTTAATAAAGCAATGGCTTTGGCATTGCAAAAAGCATTGGATGAGTGTGAAAAGAATGATGATGTGAGGGCAATTGTTATCACTGGAGAAGGAAAAGCTTTTTGTGCTGGTCAAGATTTAGCGGAAGCAACAGATCCCAATGGTCCAGAATTAAAAATGATTGTCAAAGAACATTATAATCCTATTATTGAAAGAATTAGAAATATTGAAAAACCTATTATTGCAGCTGTCAATGGTGTTGCTGCAGGTGCCGGTGCTAATATTGCATTGGCATGTGATATAACGATTGCAAAAAAAAGCGCAAGTTTTATTCAGGCATTTTCAAAAATCGGACTTATTCCAGATTCAGGAGGTACGTTTTTTCTTCCTAGAATTATAGGTGCTCAAAAGGCACTTGCATTAATGATGACAGGGGATAAAATTTCTGCGGAAGAGGCAGAAAAAATGAATATGATTTATCAAGCCGTAGAAGATGAAGTTTTTGAAAGTGTCGTTATTGCTTTTGCAGAAAAGTTGGCCACAATGCCTACGCGAGGACTAGGGTTAACAAAAAGAGCAGTGAACCAAAGTTTTTCAAATTCACTTTCAGAACAATTAAGCGTCGAGGAAGAATTGCAAACAGAAGCAGGAAAAACGCATGATTTTAATGAAGGAGTAAACGCCTTTATGGAAAAAAGGAAACCAGTATTTACTGGAAAATAAAAAGTTAATTCATTCTTTAGAAGATAGTAAAAATATGAATATTTCGAAAGTTGGAGTCCTTGGTGCTGGTACGATGGGAGCTGGAATAGCTCAAGTTGCTGCACAAGCTGGTCATAGAGTTGTGTTGGTAGATGTGAATTCAGATGCTCTAGATAAAGCAGAGAAAAATTTTCAGTTGATTTTTTCGAGATTAGTAGAAAAAGGGAAAATGACGAATGAGCAAATGATTGAGACCAGCAATAAAATCAGTTATAGTTCAAGTTTCGATTCATTTTCCAATTGTGGAATAGTAATCGAGGCGATTGTAGAAAAAATTGAGATCAAACACATAGTATTTTCTCAACTTGAAAAAATTGTTTCAGATGATTGTATTTTAGCAAGTAATACTTCATCACTTTCAATTGCATCCATTGGATCTATCTTAAAACATTCCAATAGAGTAATTGGGATACATTTTTTTAATCCAGCTCCATTGATGCCCTTGGTTGAAATTATTCCCGCGGTTCAAACTTCTGAATCAACTTTAAAATATTCTAAAGCATTGATTGAAAGCTGGGGAAAAGTGACTGTTCTAGCGCAGGACACTCCAGGTTTTATAGTAAATAGAGTTGCACGACCTTTTTACGGAGAAGCCTTGCGGATATATGAAGAAGGAATTGCTGATTTTGCAACAATTGATTGGGCGATGACAGCCATAGGAGGTTTTAAGATGGGACCTTTTACATTAATGGATTATATAGGGAATGACGTTAATTATGCTGTAACAGAGTCCGTTTTCTCTGCGTTTTATTACGACCCAAGATTCAAACCTTCATTTACTCAAAAGCGTCATTCAGAAGCTGGCTTTTACGGAAGAAAATCAGGTAGAGGATATTATGATTACACGCAAGGAGTTGAACTTCCTAAACCAAATGAAGACACAGCACTTGGTCAACAAATTTTTGACAGGATTATAGTGATGTTAATTAATGAAGCGTTTGATGCTTTGTTTTTAAATGTGGCAACTCGAGAAGATATTGATTTAGCCATGACAAAGGGCGTAAATTATCCAAAAGGATTGCTTCAATGGGCAGATGAATTAGGATTAGATAATGTATTAGCAAAATTAGAAGATTTATTTTCAGAATACGGAGAAGATCGATATCGTCCAAGTCCGTTCTTAAAAAGAAAGGTGCGCGAAAACCATTTATTTAATAGTAAATAATATCGATTCTTTCGAATATATTTCCTGTTTCAGGCAATAAAAGCGCACACTCAATTTTCGCGTAAAAACCGGCAAAAAAAAAGATACACACATTATAATGTGAAAAAAGTGACTTTTTTTAGAAATACCTTAGGTTTATAAAATAAATGTCCTATCTTTGCACTCCCAAAAAGTGTTTTGGGGTGTTTTATTTATTCACAAAAGTTAATAGGTTTATATGCCAACTATTCAACAGTTAGTGCGCAAAGGCAGAACTGCAGTGGTAAAAAAGAGCAAGTCAGCAGCACTTGATTCTTGTCCACAGCGTAAAGGAGTATGTGTAAGAGTTTACACCACTACACCTAAAAAACCGAATTCAGCTATGCGTAAGGTAGCCAGAGTTCGTCTTACCAATGGTAAGGAAGTAAACGCTTACATCGGAGGTGAGGGTCACAATTTACAAGAGCATTCATTAGTGCTTGTGCGAGGAGGAAGAGTAAAAGATCTTCCAGGGGTTAGATACCACATCGTACGAGGAGCTGAAGATACTGC
>CAMDAO010000087.1 GCA_945888595.1 Chryseobacterium gleum
TTTAATGTCATACTGCAAATATATACTATTTTTTTAAGTTTAGCAAAATATCTACTTTAAATTTAGGATTGGGCACATTCAACAACTAAATGCAAGTTTCTTTATACTATTTTATAGAAAAATCAATCAATAATAGTACGTCAATTCCCATTAAAAAGACGTAAATAAATAACATAAATTAGTACGAAAGAATTTTATTTTTTTACTAATTGAGCAAAGTCTTTCGCGAAATAAGTTAAGATTCCATCTGCTCCTGCCCTTCTAATACTCAAGAGCATTTCTGACATGGTAGCTTCATAATTTAACCATCCATTTTGTGATGCAGCATAAACCATAGCACATTCGCCGCTAACGTTATAGGCAGTAATGGGAATATTAAAATTCTCTTTCAACATATGAATAATATCTAAATAGCACAGAGCAGGTTTCACCATTAAAAAATCTGCCCCTTCATTGAAGTCTAATTCAGCTTCCAATAAGGCCTCTCTTTTATTAGCAGGGTTCATTTGATACGTTTTTTTATCCCCAGCTTTAGGGGCAGAATTTAACGCGTCTCTGAAAGGTCCATAAAATGCACTTGCATATTTCGCCGTATACGACATGATACTAACGTCAGTATAGCCATTTTTATCTAATTCATTTCTAATAAAACCTACTCTACCATCCATCATATCTGAAGGTCCAATAATATCTACTCCTGCTTGAGCTTGAGCTACGGCCATTTTTGCTAGAATAGGTAGAGTTTCATCGTTTAATATTTTTCCATCTCGCACTAAGCCATCATGACCATCCGAAGAATAAGGATCCATAGCCACATCACTCATGATGACCATATCAGGAAATGTTTCTTTTAATTTTCTGATTGCATGCAAATAAAAATTTTCTTCAGAATAACTGTAAGTAGCAGTAACATCTTTTAAATGTTCAGAAACTGCTGGGAATATATCAAAAGTATTGACTCCTAAATTCAAACATTGTTCAATCTCAGGAATTAACAAATCTAAGGACCATCTATAATTATTGGGAAGTGATTTAATCTCCGTTTTGATTCCTTTCCCATCCTCTAAAAAGATCGGATAAATTAAGTTTTCAGCACCTAATTTTGTTTCTTCAACCATAGCGCGTATTGCCATGCTTTTTCTATTTCTGCGAGGACGATTGTACATTTTCCTTTTCTTTGTGGTGTAAAATTAGTGATTGCTTTGCAAAAATCCTACTGTGTCGTGAATTCAATCTAGTGTTTAATTCCTACACTGAAATTGACTTTATAAAATATTCAGACTACATAGTATTTATGATTAACAATGGTTTGTGTGAAAAATTTCCTATGTATATTAGTTATTGAGGTTATTTTTTTCTTAATTTAGCATGTTTAAAAGAAAAATTCTATGTAGTTATGAAAATTAATTTAAAAAACATTCTATTTCTGTTTGTAGCTTTATTAACACTTTTTTCATGTGGGACATCATCCGATGAAAAAGATAAAATTAATGCTGAGCTTTTAGACCCTTCAAAAGCCTTGAATACAGACTTTGATGGAAAGATTTTTAGTATACCTTCGCCTATTCAAATGGCACTTTTATTAAAGGAAACAAATGTCCCGTTTAATTTAGATTTATTGAATGACACAAAAAATATTGAAAAATACACAACTGAATATAAACAAGCTTTAAATTTGGGTATTTATGGGGCTGATTTAGGTTATGCCAGTATCAATGAAGAGAATAGCGCTTCTTTAAACTGCCTATCTGTAGTTGAAACCTTGACTGATAAATTAGGATTGAGTGGTGTTTTTAATAAAAATTTCATTTCTCGTTATGAGAAAAATAAGACGCATAAAGATTCAGTTCTAATGATTGTATCGGAAGCTTTCAGAAATGGAGATGATTACTTAAAAAATGAGAAAAGAAAAAACACTTCGGCTTTGATTTTAACAGGTGGATGGCTTGAATCAATCTATTTTGCTTGTGCGTTAAATAAATCTGCACCCAATAATAAAATCGTTCAGAGAATTGGAGAACAAAAACAAACAATGTCAACGATTATTGAAATACTAGAAGAAAATAATGAGAAAGGAATAAACAATCAATTAATCAAAAAATTAAAAAATTTAAAACTTTCTTTTGACTTAATAAAAATTGACTATAAATTTGTTCAGCCAAAAACGGATGAAGCTAGAAAATTAACCACATTGCGACATACTTCAAGCGTTATTGTTGAAGCTAAAGTGTTAGAAGAATTAGCGGAAAAAGTTATTTCAATAAGAGAATCAATCATTAATTAATAGCAATTATGAATAGGATATATACAATATTTTTGACTTGTTTCATCTCATTTGGTGCTTTTTCTCAAGATTGCGAAGGAATTGTAAGGGCTTGTAAAGCAAATTTAAATAAAGGAAATACTAAATTTATTTCAGATGGGCAGGTCTATACAGCTTTTTTAGATAGAGAAAAGGCTGAATTTAAAACAACTTTTTTTGGAGGATCTTTATATAGAATAGCTACAAGTGCTGGGACTGCCGATGACTACGTTATTTTCACCGTAAAAGACTTATTAGGAAACGTCATTTTCACCAATAAAAATTACAAAAATTCAACATACTGGGATTTCAAAGTACCTAATACTGTGCCTGTTATTATTGAAACTGAGTTAGATGCCGATAAAAAAATCACAGGTTGTGCGGTAATGCTTATTGGATTTAGACAATAAAAATTATAACAGCTGGTTACATAAAATAACAACAGCTACTATATGAGTGAACGGATTTTAAGAGCGCTGATGCAGCTTTTTGCTATAATAGCGAAAGATGATCTTGTTACTGAAGCATTTGATTCAGATACTAATAGTAGTTTTACAAGAACAAATTTCGGTGAAGATTCTGCTGTAGTAGAATCTTTTTTACGTTCTGAACTCAATGCCTCCCTTGTTAAAAAACACCTTGATCTTTTCGAAGAATTTATTCAAATTCATCAAGGCGAAAACAGTAAAAAGGATAGTGTAAAGAAGAGAACGTCCGTAAATTCAGTGAAAGTACTTCGTATTTGTGCCCAAATAAATGAGGAGCTAACTCAACGTCAAAAATTTATTGTACTTATACGTTTGTTTGAGTTCATCAATTCGACAGATCGTGTTAGCGAACAGGAAATCGTATTTTTTGCAACTGTTTCTGAGATGTTTAATATTTCCCCGGAGGAGTTTAGCCTGCTAAAAGTATTTCTAGAAAGTTCGATTACAACAATAGTTGATGAAGCGGACGTGTTATATATTTCTCCTACTAACAGAAATTTACAAATTTCTAAAAGTTTTATTTTAGAAGGTCTTGACAATGAAATTAGAGTTCTTCGCTTACAAAGTATCAATACGCTTTTCTATCGCTATTTTGGGACAGATGAATTAACGATGAATGGGCAGACGGTGCAAAATCGTACCCATATATTAAATCAAGGATCTACGATTAAAACTTCAAAAAGCCAGCCCGTTTATTACAGCGATATTATTTCTAAATTTTTAAAAGATGAGTTAGATGAAAAGATAACATTTAAAGTAACGGATTTAAATTACAAATTCTCACGAAACACTGCTGCAATTCACAACGTTAATTTTATCGTTGAGTCAGGCCAGCTGTTCGGTATTATGGGTGGTTCAGGAACTGGTAAATCTACATTTCTAAATATTTTAAACGGTAATTTAACTCCCACATCAGGTTCAGTTACCATTAATACCATTAACATCCACACTCAAAAACAATTAATTGAAGGTGTTATTGGGTATATTAGTCAAGATGATTTATTGATTGAAGAACTATCGGTCTATCAAAACTTATTTTTTAATACCAAGCTTTGCTTCAACAACTTAAACGACAGAGCGATTCACAAAAAAGTAATTTCCTTATTATCAATTATTGGTTTAAGTGATGTTAAGGACTTGATTGTGGGAAATCCTTTGGACCAAAAAATATCTGGCGGTCAACGAAAAAGATTAAATATTGCACTGGAATTAATTAGAGAACCTTCGGTTTTATTTGTCGATGAACCAACTTCAGGCTTATCTTCAAGGGATTCTGAAAATATTATTGATTTATTGAAGGAGTTAACCTTCAAAGGTAAATTGGTATTTGTTGTCATTCATCAACCTTCTTCTGAGATTTTTAAAATGTTTGATCGATTGTTAATTTTAGACAAAGGTGGGTATCCTATTTTTGACGGAAATCCAATAGATGCAGTTGTATATTTTAAAACTCATATTCATCATGTAAATGCGGAAGAACGTGAATGTTATGCTTGTGGAAATGTTAATCCTGAACAAATATTTAATGTAATAGAATCAAAAGTTGTAGATGAATATGGGAATTTAACACCTCACAGAAAAACCACTCCCCAAGAATGGAATGAATTATTTCTGCAGTATAAACCTTTAATAAATATTAAAGAACAAGCTTCAAATGTATCTATAAGTTCAAAAAGACCTAATAAATTGACACAATTGAAAGTATTCTTTGAAAGAGATACTCTGAGTAAAATTGCTAATAGACAATATTTATTAATTAATTTATTAGAAGCTCCATTATTGGCTTTATTGTTAGCTTTTTTTGTTAAATACCTAAATACATCAAGTGCGAACGGATATTCTTTTTTTGAGAATGTGAATATTCCTCAATATATTTTTATCGCAGTAATTGTCGCGCTATTTCTTGGACTTACCGTAGCTGCAGAAGAAATTCATAAAGACAAGAAAATACTTAAGCGTGAAAGTTTTTTAAACCTATCGAGAAGTAGTTATTTACTGTCCAAAGTTTCTATTTTATTTATTATTTCAGCTATTCAAACTTTTACATTTGTAGTAATTGGTAATTACATTCTGGAGATTAGAGGAATGTGGATGGAATACTGGTCTGTATTGTTTTCAATGTCTTGCCTATCAAACATTGTAGGGTTGAATATTTCTAGCACATTCAATTCCGCAAAGGTTATTTACATTTCCATTCCTTTAATAATTATACCTCAATTGCTTTTTAGTGGAGTAATCGTGAAATTTGATAAATTAAATCCTGTGCTTTCAAGTTCAAATGAAGTTCCGTGGCTGGGGAATATTATGCCTACAAGATGGGCCTATGAATCTATCGCTGTAGGGCAATCAATTGATAATAAATTAGATCAATATTTTTTCAGACTGAACAAGAAGAAAAGTAACGCTGCTTGGAAAAGAGATTATTGGATTCCTGAAATGAATAACCAAATTCAAAAACTAAATAGGCCTCATATTTCAATCACTCAATTTGATAATACTAAAGAACTGCTAATAAATGAAATAACAAAAGAGCAAAATAATTGGACCAACTTACAATGCATAAATTGTTTAAACAATTTAAAAAATCTGAAGATTTCATCAGATAAAGCAGTACTTATAAAAGATTTAAATTCCTTTTTGTTCATTCTCAAGAAACAATATATCTTGACCAAAAATAAAATAACAGATGATATTGAAAACTTAATCAATAAAATTGGCGATAAAAAATACCAAGAGCTGAAAGGAAAATATCAAAATGAAAGTTTAAATGACCTTGTCACAAACAGAAGAGAAATTGACAAGATAATAAACATAGATAATGAATTAGTTCAAAAAGATAATCCTATTTATCATGATCCTAAAAATACTCGTTTTTTAGACGCTCATTTCTATACTCCAAATAAGTATGTATTTGGAATGAAAGTATCTACTTTTTGGTCTAACATTGTTGTATTATGGGGCATGAGTATTCTTTTTGGAATCTTTTTATATTTTGACTTATTTACAGTGAGCATCAATAAACTATCTTTTCTACAACGAAAAACATCTAAAAAATAAAAAAACCGTAATTATATTACGGTTTTCACTACTTTCCTTCTTTATATTTTTTGATTACATTAACATACCACCGCACACATTAATTGTCTGTCCTGTAATATACGTAGACATATCTGACCCTAAAAAAACCGTTAAATCTGCGACATCTTTTGGTGAACCTCCTCTTTTCAAAGGAATTGACTTTCTCCATTCTGCTACCACATTTTGATCCAACGCTGCTGTCATTTCTGTCTCAATAAAACCTGGTGCGATTGCATTACAACGAATATTTCTAGATCCCAATTCTTGTGCTATTGACTTTGTAAAACCAATTAAACCAGCTTTCGATGCAGCATAGTTGGACTGACCAGCATTACCACTTACTCCTACAACCGAAGACATATTAATAATAGATCCTTTCTTCGCTTTTAGCATCGGACGTTGCACTGCTTTTGTTAAATTAAAAGCAGATTTCAAGTTTGTATTCATTACTTCATCCCATTGTTCTTCTGACATTCTCATCAACAATGTATCACGCGTAATTCCGGCATTGTTAACTAAAACGTCAATTGTTCCAAACTCTGTAACTACATCATCTACTAACTTTTGAGCTTCATCATATTTTCCTGCATCCGATTTAAATCCTTTTGCCACTCCCCCATTTACTGAAAGCTCTAGCTCTAATGCTTTTGCTTTTTCTTCAGATGACAAATAGGAGAAAGCTACAATTGCTCCTTGTTTCACACATTCTTCTGCAATTGATTTTCCAATTCCTCTAGAAGCTCCTGTAATTAATACTACTTTATCTTGTAATAATTTCATTTTTTTAACTCTTTTAGTGGTTTCAAAGATAGTAATTCTGTAAAAGAGTTGATTTATTTATTTTTAAAAGTTAATAACGTCATATAGTTGAAGATAAAATATACCAACACCCTACTTCACCTTATTTTATTTAATTTTACAAAAAAAAGTAATTGGACACATCAACTAAGAAACAACAAATTCTCTTAGCTCCTTTGCAAGGGTTGACAGATTTCAGATTTCGAAACGCATTTAATAAACATTTTAAAGGTATTGATGTCTTTTACTCGCCCTGGATTTGTTTGAATCACGACAAGTCGATGAAGAAAGCTCACACTATTGATGTTCAGCCTGAAAACAATAAAGAGTATAGAATTATTCCTCAAATAATGACTAATGATGTAGAAGATTTTTTGTTTTTAGCCAACTACCTTTCCGATTTAGGGCACACGGAAATGAATTGGAACTTAGGTTGCCCCTATCCAATGGTTGCCAAAAGAGGAATGGGTTCAGGAATGCTATGTCAACCTTTGAAAGTAGTTGAAATTTTAGAAACGGTTTTAAATAAAATTTCAATAAAGCTTTCCATGAAAATGAGATTGGGGTATGAAAATAATGAGGAAACATTAAATCTTATGCCCTATTTAAATGATTTCCCTCTCACTGAAATTTTAATTCACGGGCGAACAGCGAAGCAAATGTATACTGGTTCAGTTGACAGAGATGTTTTTGAAAAATGTGTATCGCAATCAAAGCACAGTATGGTTTACAATGGTGATATCATCACGTATAGCGAATTAGCAACTCTGCAAAATCGTTTTCCTTCAGTAAATAAATGGATGATTGGCAGAGGAGTAATTTCAAATCCTTTTTTACCTGAAATGATTTTGAATAAAAGTGATATCTTTCCGTCTGAAACAATTCCAAAATTCATGAAGTTTCATGATGAATTAATGGAAAATTATGGACAACAACTTTCAGGAGAGAAACATCTCTTGATGAAAATGGCGTCTTTTTGGGAATATTTCGCCAAATCTTTCAACGATCCTCATGCGGTAAATAAACGCATAAAAAAGGCTAAAAATATAAATTCATACTACGATGCAGTGGCTATGAATTTATCGAATGGATTTGGTAAATAAATTAATCAATTACAGTGTTAGCTTCTTCGATATCATGAAGATAATCATATTGTAAATCTTCATGTAATTTTAAAAGTGCTTTGTCTATAGCATTCAACTGGCGCTTGTATATATTGAGAATAATTGGATTTCTATGCAATGGTATTTTCAAAGTCCTCATTCTTCTGCAAAAGAATAAAAGTAATTCAATTTCTGTCTGAGGCTTTTTCGAATATTTTATATATTTCTTTAATAGACGCAATATTCGTTGAATGGACTTCTTCATAGTCTTCCAACTTCGACTGTCGATTCCATCAAATTCAATTCCGACCTCTTCTTTTATGGTTAAAATATAATTTTCCTCAAAATCAGCTTCGAATAAAAGATAATGCAGGAATTCTTTATTTTCCTTACTATATTTAATAAACGTGTTTAGCAATTCAGCCAAATCTTCTTTCGAATGTTGAAATAATTCCTTCTTAAGAGCGCTAGCACTGCTTGTCTTCATTTTACTAAAATATTTAGTAAAGATACTATTTTTTACAATTTAACTTTCATTAGCAATTGAATCTAGTTGTCTATTTATTTGGCAAACTTATTGCTAATATCATTTCAAATAACTTAGAAATCATGAAAACGAAATTGAATACTCCGAAAAATTTTCAAGATACTACTTCTTTGAAAAACATAAATAAAAATGGTTTCGATTGTGCTTTGCTTAATTTGGGTGTAAAACACGTTGGTGTATCCTCGGACAAATCTAGGTCGAACTAAAGTTGTTACTTTAAACTAGTTTTTTACTTAAAAATCATTTCCTCCTCCTTCGGTTGGATTTTTCTTGTTAGACATTTCAAGTTTTCCAAATTTATAACTTATTGTTAAGTAATACCTTCGCGTTAACCATTTAAACTCTGAAGTCTGAATAATACTTGGCTGTTCAACTCGAAAAGAGAACCCTTGTCGATTGAAAATATCAGTTACCCTGCAGCCAATAGCCCACTTCCCTCCTTTCAGCGTCTTTTCTGTTGAAAAATCAATAGCCCCTCTTCTTTGAGCAGTTCCTTGCGCCGTAATATTAGGAGCAATGTAATTTACATTTACTTGAGCAATCATTGTCTTTTTCCAAAAATCCACCGTTCCAACATATTTTAATCCCCAAGTGAAACCGCTATTGTTGTAATTATAATTGGCAGTATTATCATGGTATTGAATGGCACTTCCATTAAAAGAAAACGTATTTTTCCACCATGCAAATGTTTTATAAATCGCCACTAATTCAAGTCCAAGACTCTGACTTTGGTCAATATTAATAAAAGTGACTGCTGAAGTGTTGTCCGGATAAAATATTTTTACTCGTTGGATTACACTATGTGTTTGACGAAAATAAACACTTGTCGTTAATGTTATTTTCGGTTTTTCAATGGAATATCCTACATCAAATGAATTAATGTATTCAGGTCTTAACGCTGGATTTCCTCTTCTTAGATTGTAAGGATCTGCATAACTTGTAAAAGGATTCATATCAGCAGAGGAAGCTCGATTTATTCTACGGCTATAACTTAAACTCCATTCTGTATTGGCTTTTTTGTTATATTTAATATGACCTGACGGATACATATTAAAATAATTATTGGTAAATTTTTCATTCTTTGAAACGAGGTATGGTGATTGAAATGCCTGTTCTATGCGCAAACCACCTTGATATTTAAACTTTCCTACTTGTTGACCAAAGATTCCATAGGCTCCATACACCTGCTCATTATATGCATAAACAAAATTAGCAATCGTATCCGACTGAAATAGTTGACTAGACGAATTGAATGTTTGCGAATTCGTATTTACGCTCAAATTACGTACAATTGATTTTACACCAGCTTCCACTCGTGCATTTTTCTTTGCAAAGATTCTAGAATAATCCATTTGAGCAGTATTCACATTATTTTTTTCAAAGTTAAATAATCTTTGTTTCAAAAGTGGTTGACTGTTCATCGTCCCATCTAAATTGTAATAACGTTCTTCATATTCACCCTTAATATCATCTGTTCCAATAGACTGCGTAGCATCAGCAGTTAACGTACCTTTACTATTTTTAAAATCAATCTTATAACTTAAATTAAAATCCATGTTCTGCTGTGTTGATGGATCGTATGAAGATCTAGCCCATTTTCTAACTAAATTTGAATTTCCATCAAACATTGTATTCTCCAAATCACCCTCACGATTTCTTATGCCAATATTCCCGGTA